>NZ_JBXVPZ010000004.1:0-75919 GCF_057961495.1 Streptomyces sp. P5F9
CGGCAGGAGGGGGTGGCTCGGCGGGCCGGCCGCCTCCCGCTCAGGAACCGCACAGCCCGACGAGCCCGCCGCCCTCCGAGAAGTACCCGCTCAGCCCACCGCTCAGCCCACCGCCCTGTCCGACACCGTGATCGCGCTCACCGGGCAGGCCCGTGCCGCCTCCCTGAGCATCGGGTCGTCGGTGTCCTCCTTGCCCGGCAGCACCGTGCTGTAGCCGTCGTCGTCCTGGGTGAAGACGCTCGGGGCGGCGAGGGCGCACTGGCCCGCCCCGATGCAGATGTCCTTGTCGATGTGGATTTCCGTGTGCATGGAACGCAGCCTCTTACCAGGTCACGGGGAGTTCCAGCATCCCCTGGATCGTGTCGCCGGGTTTGAAGGGGATCTCCTCCGCCGGCACGGCCAGGCTCAGCGTGGGCAGCCGCTCGAAGAGGCTGCGCAGGGCGATCTCCAGTTCGGCGCGGGCGAGGTTCTGGCCGAGGCACTGGTGGATGCCGAAGCCGAACGAGACGTGATGGCGGGTGGGCCGGTGCCAGTCCAGGGTGTCCGGGGCGGTGTAGACGTCCTCGTCGCGGTTGATGACCGCGGCCGAGAAGATCACACCCTCGCCGGCCCGGATCGTCGTGCCGTCCACCTCGATGTCCTCAAGAGCCTGCCGCATCAGCCCGTCCACGATGGACAGCGACCGCATCAGCTCCTCGACCGCGTCGGGCAACAGCCCTGGATCGTCCCGGAGTTCGGCGAGCCGCTCCGGGTGGAGCAGCAGCGTGTAGGTGCCCAGGGAGATCATGTTGGCGGTCGTCTCGTGGCCCGCGACGAGGAGGATGATCGCGAGGGAGATCAACTCCGTGCGGTCCAGCGCCCCTTCGCTCAGCTGGTCCCGGACGAGTTCGTCCAGCAGCCCCTCGCCCGGACTGCGCTGCTTGCGGTCGATCAACTCGCCCAGATACGCCTCCAGTTGATCGCGGGCGTCCTGGCTGTCCTCGGGCTTCGGACCGCGCAGCAGACGCCGGGACTGGGCCTCGAAGAACTCGTGGTCGGAGTACGGGACGCCGAGCAGCGCGCAGATCACCATCGAGGGAACGGGCAGCGCGAAGGCGGGCACCAGGTCGGCGGTCGGGCCCTGGGCGATCATCGCGTCGAGCCGTTCGTCGACGATCCGCTGGATGTCGGGCCGCATCGCCGCGGCGCGTTTGACGGTGAAGGAGGGGATCATCATCCGCCGCTGGGTGCGGTGCTTGGGGTCGTTCTCACCGAGCAGGGCGACCTTCCGGTTCCGGACCGCCGCGAACCGTTCGTTGATCGCGGGGAAACCGGGCCGGCTGCGGTCGGTCGACAGCCGCTGGTCGGCCAGCAGTGCGCGGGCGGCGGTGTGCCCGGTGACGAGCCATGCCGTGCGGCCGTCGTACAGCGTGATGCGGGTCAGGGGGCGGGCGCTGCGGAGGGAGTCGTAGCCGGCGGGCGGGTGGTAGGGGCAGGTGCGGTCCTGCGGGAAGGAGACGGGTTCGGGCTGGTCGGTGAGATCCGTCAGTTCCGTCAGATCCGTCATGGAAGACCTCGCAGACGAAGAGTGCGTCTTGCCGATCTTCATTAGATGCCCGAGGCACCTATAGGGCCACCTGAAGTTCGGCCAGATCGGTGGTCCCTACAATCTGGCCGAACCTGATGGCCCCGGCCCGCCCGACGACCAAGGTCGCGAGGCCGGGCGAACGTCACCCGCCCGCGACCGGAGTCCCGCCGTCCGCCGGGGCGAAGGCCAGGGACACGGCGAGGCTGTCCTCGTACACATGGTGGCGGACGATCAGTCCGTCCCTGACGGTGAGATGAAGGGCGAACCTGGCGCGATACGACCGTCCGGTGGGCCTGGCGGTCAGCCGGATCTCGCCGAGCACGCCGGGCCTTCGGCGTCCGCAGGTCCGCTACGACGGTGCGGGTGGTCGGGGTCGTGGACATCGGGCGATCTCCCTCGGCCGGTGATCGTGCGGGGTGCCGACTGTGCCGGAGAGGTCCTTGCGGTGCGATTACCTCCGAGGTCACCCGGTGGAGGGGGCGTGGCCGAAGAGAGGTGCGGTATGGATGAATCACGCACCGGCTGGTGTTGAATCTCGGTGCGAGACAGCCGTAGAACGCGAGATGGGACGATTGCCATGCCTCTTGAGGGCGAGTACGAACCCAGCCCGGCGCAGTGGGTACGCGACCAGGTCGAGCTGTACGAGAGCTCCGGCGGCACCAAGGGGACGACGTTGATGGACACGGGGCTGCCCGTGATCCTGCTGACGACCGTGGGTGCCAAGAGCGGGAAGCTCCGTAAGACCCCGCTGATGCGTGTCGAGCACGACGGCACCTACGCCGTCGTCGCCTCGCAGGGCGGCGCGCCCACGCATCCGGTGTGGTACTTCAACGTCAAGGCCGATCCGCGCGTCGAGCTTCAGGACGGACCGCGGAAGTGGGACCTGACGGCCCGCGAGGTCACCGGTGACGAGAAGGCGGTGTGGTGGGAGCGGGCGGTCGCCGCGTATCCCCCGTACGCCGAGTACCAGACGAAGACGGACCGGCAGATCCCCGTATTCGTCCTCGAACCGGCCGCCGGAAGCTGAGTACCGGGGACTGACCGGCCCGGAGAAATTTTCTTGTTTCCGGGGCGCATGAACCGGTGACCGTCGGGCATCCGACGTTCAGGCCCCGCCGCGCTCCCCCGTCGCGGCGGGGCTTTTCCGTGCCTCCCCCACCGGCCGGTCGGTGATGTCCAGGAAGATCTCGCCGGCCTCGGACACCGCCTCGCCGAGCGACCGCTTGATGCGCACCGAGACCTCCTCGACCCGCTCGCTGTCCATGCCGGGGACCAGGTCGATCCGGGCGGCGACCATCGTCGAGTCGAGTCCCATCCGCATCGTGAACAGCGCCTCCACGCTGTCGATCTCGGGCTCGGCCGCCAGCAACTCGCGGATCCTGTCGCTCAGTTCGGGGTCGACGGCCTCGCCGATGAGCTGGTCGCGCGCGTCGCGGCCGAGGCGGTAGGCGACGTAGCCGAGCAGCAATCCGATCGCGATCGACGCGGCCGCCTCCCACGCCACCTGTCCGGTGATCATGTGCAGCGCCATGCCGACGATGGCGAGGGTCACGCCGAGCACGGCCGTGCCGTCCTCCGCCACGACGGTCCGCAGCGCGGGATCGCGCAGCGCGTCCATGCGGCCGCCCTGGGCGCGTACCTGGTGCAGGGCCCGCAGCAGGGAGATCCCCTCCGCGACCAGCGCGACGGCGAGCACGATCAGGCCCGCCACATAGCCGGTGGACGACTCCTCGGCGCCGTTGCGCAGGGCCTCGATCCCCTGGAACACGGAGAAGCAGGCGCCCATCACGAAGATCCCGACGGCCGCGAGCAGCGACCAGAAGAACCGCTCCTTGCCGTAGCCGAAGGGGTGCCGGCGGTCGGCGGGGCGGCGGCTGCGGCGCAGGGCCGCGAGGAGGAAGACCTCGTTGAGGCTGTCGGCCACGGAGTGCGCGGCCTCCGAGAGCAGCGCGGGCGACCCCGCGACCAGACCCCCGACGGCCTTGGCGGCCGCGATCACCAGGTTGGCGGCGAGGGCCACGAGGACGGTGACGCGGGTCTTCCGGTCCGTCGCGCCATCGGATTCCTGGCCCGGCGCACGGTCGGATCCGGGGTCCGTCGTACGGTCGGGCGGGTGATCCTTCGTCGGGTCGGCTGGTGTGTCGCTCATCTACCCCGACTGCCCCTGAAGGTGCTGCTCACACCCTCTACCGGAGGACCGGTTTCGGTGACACCGTCGGGACGGCGACCGTGCCGACCCGCCCGTTCGTCCGCAGAAGGAGATCCGCATGGCCAAGATCAAGAAGAAGAAGCTCCCCCTCGTCTACCAGCCCGTCGGCCTCGTCCTGGGCCTGGTGAGCGGTGCCCTCGCCGGCCGTGCCTTCCGCGCCACGTGGAAGGCGATACGGCACGAGGACAACGCACCCGATCCGCTGGACCGGGAGCGCGGCTGGGCCGAGATCCTGCTCGCCGCCGCGCTCCAGGGCGCCCTCTTCGCCGTGGCGCGCAGCGCGGCGGACCGCACCGGCGCGAAGGCCATCGAACGCTCGACCGGGATCTGGCCGGCGAAGGACAAGGGCGGCTGGGAGTAAGGCAGTTGGGACCGGGCAGCCGAAAGCGAGGTCGCTCAGACCTGGTCGGTGGACGTCGGCGGTACCGGGCGGAGGGTGAAGGAGTGGCCGGCCGGGTCCGCGTACACGCGCTCCTCGTACGGGCCCGGCATGTCCTTGGTCTCCAGCGGGCGTCCGCCGAGTCCGACGATCCTGCGCTCCGCCTCGTCCAGGTCCTCCACCAGGAAGTCGAGGTGGACCTGTTGGTTGTTCTCGGCGCGGGGCCAGCTCGGCGGGGTGGCACCGAGGTCCCGGCGGAACGCCAGCCGGGTCCCGTCGGCGCCCCTGATCTCCACCTGGTCGAGGGTGATGTCCGTCTGCTCGCCGTCCAGCAACTCCGTGTAGAACACGGCGAGTTTCTCCGGCTCGGCCGCGTCGAGCACCACGAAGCTCGCATTCACCAGTGCCATGTGTTCCTCCGAAGATCGGGGCGCGCAAGGGTCGAGTCCGGTTGCCACGCACCCAACGGATATCCCCGTTCGGCCAGTTGATGCCGACGGCCGGCGTCGATCAACGAACGCGCAACAACCGCACGGCTCCCCTGGTTCGGGTGGGACGCGGGATGCGAGAGTGAGACGGGTGAAGCCCCGCATCGCCGTAGTGACCCTCGCCGTCTGCACCGCGCTCGCTCCGCTCAGCGGATGCGGGAGCGGCACCGGCGCCCATGGACCGACCCCGTCCTCAGGAGAACCGACGACGGCCGCCGCGAGCCGAACTCCCGCTCCGGGCAAGGGTTCCAAGGACCCCGACGACATCAACGGCGACGGTCACCGCGACCTCGTGGTGCCGATCGTCGTCGGCGGCGGCGAGGGCGCCACCGACGAACGGGTCGGTGTGATCTACGGATCGGCCAAGGGCCTCGACCCGTCGACGCGCACGGTCTACGGCCGCGCCGACCTGGGCCTGCCCGAACCCGGCAGGCAACTCCTCGCCCCGAAGGGCTCGTTGTCCGCGGCCGATCTCACCACCGCCGACCTGGACGGCGACGGCTTCCCGGACTTCGTCACCACCGTCCAGGGCGCGATGACGTCGGACAGCAACGTCACCGCCCCACGCACCCTCCCGTACATAGCGTGGGGCGGCCCCGGCGGACCGACGGGGAAGACCTCCGCCGCTCCGGTCCAACTCCCGCAGAGCGCGGCGAAGTTGGGCGTCCAGTCCGTGGTGCGCGGCGACTTCGACGGCGACGGGCACCATGACCTCGCCGGGTTCGCGTACAACCACTCGTCCATGGTGGTGATGTACGGCCCGTTCACGCGCTCGGGCGCACCCGCCCGTACCGACACGAGCCTCCCCTGGGCGGACGGCGATCTCACCGCCGACGCCGTCGCCCCGTCCGGCACGCCCCGCGCGACCTCGCTCCTGATGCACGCGGTCAGCGACGGCGAGCAGTCCGACAACACGCTCTACACCGCCCACCGAGGTTCCCAACTATCAGCTGCCGGAAGAGAGTTGAGGAGCGGCAACGCCCACGCGTTCGGTGACTTCGACGGCGACGGGCAGCGCGATGTGGCGGTCGGCGACGACGGCAGCCGTAACGACGAGCCCGGCTACGAGACCGAGCCGGCCGACGTCGACGGTTCGCTCGCCGTGTATCCCGGCACCGGCGGCGCACCGGTGACGTACCGGCTCCCCGAGGCGCCGCAGTCCGCGCGCACCCAGTTCGGGCCCGGTGGTTACGTGTCCGCCGACCCGGACGGCGATGGCCGTGACGGCATCCTCGTCGCCACGTACGAGGGCGCGACGCTCATCGACGGCACCCGGCGGACCGCGGTCCTCCGCGACGGGCCCGCCGCGGAGGACGGCAGGAAGATCCCGGCGAAGTGGCGGCACGCCCGGCCCGCGGGGGCCGCCGACTTCGACGGTGACGGCAAGGACGAACTGGTCCTGAACTGGGGCGCGGACGCGAAATTCGGCATCTACGGCGACGACCCCACACGCTGGTGGATCACCGACGGTACGACGACCGCGAACAAGGCGACGTTCACGACGACGGCCTTCGCCCCGCGCTCCTCGCAAGCCCCGACCACCTCGTAGGGAAGGGGCTCAGTCGGCCACCAGCCACTCCCCGTCGCGCATCAGGTCCCGCCCCTTCAGCTCGTTGGCCTCCCGCCAGGCCTGCACCCGCTGCGGCCGGATCCTGAAGTACAGGTAGGGCGTGGTCAGTCGGCGCGGGTCGAAGCCGGTCTTCGAGGCGAAGATCTCGGCGTCCTCCTCGGGCAGATCGGCCGCCGTCAGCGTCACGACGGTGCCCTCGATCAGCACGACGTCCCGGGTCGGCCCGACGGCGAGGCGGGCGACACCGGTGGAGACAAGGTTGCGGCCGGTGGGGCTCGCGGCCGGGGTGGCGAACAGCAGGGTCGTGCCGTCCCACACGAACGACAGCGGCACGAGATAGGGCACTCCCCCGTCCTCGCCGGCCGTGGCGACCCAGGCGTCCTCGTCGTCCTCCAGCCGACGGAGCGTGTCCTGCTTGCGCTGCTTCGCGGTGCGTGCGGGTTCGTGAGTCATGACCCCAGTCTGCCGCTCAGCCCTCCGCCGCCGCACGGATCTCGGCGAGGCGTGCCGCCGCCGCGCCGAGCAGCAGATCCAGGGCGGCCGGGTAGGAACTGTGCCGCATGGTGGCCACAAGATGCCGGGCCGTCGCCGCGATGTGCGGGTACGTGTCGGCGGGCAGCCGCGCGTACGTCGCCTGCCATACGGCCGCCTCCGCCGAGCGGGCCGCCTTCGGCAACGCCGTGTTCGCGGAGTCGAGGGCACCGAAGGCGAGGGCCTGGTCGACGTAGGCGTGGTAGATCCGCACCGCCTCGGCGTCGGGGAACCCGGCCCCGCGCAGCACCCCGAGGATCGCCTCCACGGCCTGGATCTCGTACACCCGCCCGGTCACCCGGTACGAGCTGAGCACCGCCGCCCGCGGATGCGCGAGCGCCCCGGCGTGCACGCGCAGCCCCAGTTCCCGCAGGTCGGCGCGCCAGTCGCCGCTGGGCCGCCAGGTGCGCAGCGTCCGGCCGATCAGCTCGTCCGCGACGGCGAGCATCAGGTCGTCGGTGTGCCGGAAGTACCGGTACAGGGAACTGGGATCGGCGCCGAGGGCACGCCCGAGCCGGCGCACGGACAGGGCATCGGCCCCATGCTCCTCGATCAGCCTCAGCGCGGTCTCGACGATCAGTTCCTCGGACAGGACGACGCCCTGCTTGGTGGGGCGCCTGCGCTGCCGGGCGGCGGCCGGGACGACACGCTCGCTCATACGGCACCTCCTCGATGGTCTCGTCCGGGTGCCCGCACCTTACGACAACACCGTTGACCTGTTAAGTGCGCGGGCAGTTTCATGTGCGTTCACCGGGGCCGTTCGGGCCCCCCGGTGCGAGCGGAGAGCACGCCATGAACGACACGCCACCCCCGTCGGGGCCCGCACTGCGCAAGTCCCTCGGTCTGCTGGACGGCGTCGCCATCGCCGCGTCCAGCACGGCCGCGACCACCAGCATCGGCATCGGTCTGGGCGTGACCGCCGGGGTGGTCGGGCTGCGTCTGCCGGCCATCATGCTGCTCGCGTTCCTGCCCATCCTGGGCATCGCGGGTGCCTACTCCCGGCTCAACAAGGTCGAGCCGAACGCGGGCAACGGCTATGTATGGGTGGGCCGTTCACTCACTCCGTGGCTGGGCTTCCTGGTCGGCTGGGTGAACATCGTCGCCACGATCGCGTTCCTCGCGTACACCACGGCGGTCACGGGCTCGGCGATGATCCAGCTGGCCGGTGAGGCAGGAATGCACGAGGTGGGCGGCCTCACCCTCGACCCGGGCTCGACGGCCCAGACAACAGCCGTAGGCATCCTGATCCTCGTCGCCGTCACCCTCACCGCGGTCACCGGCGTCCGCACCGCCGCCCGCCTCCAGACGGGACTACTGATCTTCGAGTACGTCGTCCTCCTCGGCTTCTGCGGCTACGGCATCGTCACCGGCCCGCACGCCTTCAGCCTGAGCTGGTTCGACCCGTTCGCGATCCCCTCGGCGTCGGCGCTCGCGCAGGGCCTGCTGCTGTCGGTGTTCTGCTACTGGGGCTTCGAGGCCGCGTTCACCGTGAACGAGGAGGTACGCGACCCCCGCGACGCGTCCCGGGCCGGGCTCATCACCCTGGTGACGATGCTGGGCCTGTTCCTGCTCGGCTCGATCGCCTTCCAACGGGTGCTGTCCGAGGACGAGTTGGCGGGCCACGGCGCCCAGGGCCTGGCGTACTTCGGCGACCGCCTGGCTTCCCAGCCCCTGGCCGCACTCCCCCTGGTCGCCCTGATGTTCTCGGCGGTCGCATCCCTCCAGGCCGGCGTGATCCCCACCGCCCGAGGCATGTTCGCGATGAGCCGCGACCGCACCCTCGGCCCGGTCTGGGGAAAGGTCAGCGCCCGCTACGGCACTCCGGCCCTCGGCACCTTGCTGATCGGCGCGCTGGCAACGGCAGTCGCGGCACTGTCACTCGTGATACCCCGCCTGGCCGACATGATCATGGCCACGGTGAACGCCGTGGGGATCGTCGTCGCGCTCTCCTACGCGCTCACCGCCCTGGCCGCCGCCGTACGCTTCCGTTCGCTCCTCCGGGAGGACTGGCGGCAGGGCGTGCGCGCGGTCGTACTGCCCACGCTGAGCGCCATCTCCCTTCTGGCGCTGGGCGGTTACCTCGGCTGGTCCTTCTACACGTCCACCGATCACCTCGAAGTCAGCGCGGACAACGGCTGGTTCCTGCTGCTGACTCCGCTGGCGATGATCGCGTCGGGCTTCCTGGCCGCCGCGTGGGCGAAGTGGGTGCGCAGATCGCCGTACTTCCACTCGGGCCGAGGCACCGACGCCGACGCGCCGCAGCTTCTCGCCACCTCTCGATAACCCCGCAAGGATACGAACCATGCACGCAGACCTCCTCTTCACCAACGGGCCGGTCCTCACCCCGGCCGGCCGCACCGCGACCGCCGTGGCCGTCACCGGCGACCGGATCACCGCCGTAGGACATGGCGAGGTGCACGAGCTCGCCGGGCCGCGCACTCAAGTCGTCGATCTGGCGGGGCGGTTGCTGTCGCCCGGGTTCCAGGACGCGCATGTGCATCCGGTGCCGGCGGGGCTTGAGCTGACCCAGTGCGATCTGACGCGGGCCAGGACGGCGGAGGACACGATCGCCGCCGTGCGGGCCTACGCGGACGCGCACCCCGAGCGGGAGTGGATCACCGGGGGCGGGTGGTCGATGGAGGCGTTCGAGGGCGGTACGCCGACGAAGGAGCTGCTGGACTCGGTCGTGCCGGACCGGCCGGTGTATCTGCCCAACCGGGACCATCACGGCGCCTGGGTCAACAGCCGGGCCCTCCAACTCGCGGGCATCACACGGGACATGCCCGACCCGGTGGACGGACGGATCGAGCGGAACGCGTCGGGCGAACCGGCCGGGACGCTCCAGGAGGGCGCGATGCAGCTGGTCGGCCGCCTCACACCACCGGCCGCACAGGCCGACCGGCTCGCCGCGCTCCTGCACGCCCAGCGGCATCTGCACGCGCTCGGCATCACGGCCTGGCAGGACGCGCTGGTCGGCGAGTTCCTGGGGATGGACGACCCGTCGGACGCGTATCTCGCCGCCGCCCGGGACGGCTCGCTCACCGCGCGGGTCGTGGGCGCACTGTGGTGGGACCGGGAGCGCGGGGCCGAGCAGATCCCCGAACTGGTCGAGCGCCGGGCCGAGTTGAGCCACGGCCGATTCCGCGCGAGCAGCGTGAAGCTGATGCTGGACGGGGTCGCCGAGACCGGCACGGCCGCCCTGCTCGACCCGTACCTCGACACGTGCGGCTGCGCGACGGCCAATCGGGGCACCAGCTTCATCGACCCGGAGCAACTGCCCAAGTACGTCACCGAGTTGGACGCGCTCGGCTTCCAGTGCCACTTCCACGCGCTGGGTGACAGGGCCGTAAGGGACGCGCTGGACGCCGTAGAGGCGGCGCGGGCCGCGAACGGGCCGAGTGACACCCGACCACACCTCGCGCATCTTCAGGTGGTGCACCCGGACGACGTGGCGCGCTTCGCTCACCTCGGCGCGGTGGCGAACATCCAGCCGCTGTGGGCCGCACACGAACCACAGATGGACGAGCTGACGATTCCCTTCCTCGGGCCCGAACGGGCCTTGTGGCAGTACCCGTTCGGGGCGCTGCTGCGCGCCGGGGCCACCCTCGCCGCGGGCAGCGACTGGCCGGTGAGCAGCCCCGATCCGTTGCAGGGCATCCATGTCGCCGTCAACCGCGTCGAACCCGGGGGCGCGGGACCGGTGTTCCTGCCGGGCGAGCGCCTCGACCTCGCGGCGGCGATCACGGCGTACACGGCGGGTTCGGCGTACGCGAACCACTTGGACGACACAGGCCGAATCGCGGCAGGGGCGTTGGCGGATCTGGTGGTCCTGGACCGCGACCCGTTCGCCGCTCCGCCGGAGGAGATCGCGGAGACGCGGGTAGCGCTTACTTATGTGGGAGGAACGGGAGTGTACGCAGCTCAGGAGGCGTGAGCAGTAACAGGGATCACGATCGGGGCGCGGTGTAGATCATCTAGGCTCTGGGCAGCCTCGTAACCGCTTGTGGGACCAACTTGCGTACCACGAAGCGCAGTTCGAGGGCGCGGGCGGTCGAACGGACCGCCCGCTCGCAGTGGGGGGACTCAGTGTTCCGTCTCCCGAAAGGAAGCGCATGCCTCAGGACGTCACCTTCGACCTCCCCTTCGACACCCCCGTCAGCGACCATCTGGAATACGCCCGGGCCCGCCATCTGCGCTGGATCTGGGACATGGGCCTGGTGCGCAGCCAGGCCGGGTTCGAGGAGTACCGGTCGTGGGATCTCCCGCAGGCCGCGGCCCGCACCTATCCGCACGCGTCGGCCGCGGACATGGTCGTCCTGATGAACTGGTTCTCACTGGCGTTCCTCTTCGACGACCAGTTCGACGCGAGCCGGCCCGACCGGGCCGACCGAATACTGGAAGTGGCACGGGAGTTGATCGTCACGCCGCTGCGTCCGGCGGGCAGCAGGCCCCGGGTGGTCTGCCCGATCACCGTGGCCTGGGCGCAGGTCTGGGACCACCTTTCGGATGGCATGTCCCTGACCTGGCGGACCCGGTTCGCCGCGTCCTGGGGCCGGTTCCTGGTGGCGCACTGCGAGGAGGTCGACCTGGCGGCCCGGGGCATCGCGGGCACCCTGGACCTCGACGAGTACACGGAGTTCCGGCGCCGTACGGTCGGCATCCACCACAGCATCGACGCCGGCGAACGCAGCCGGGGCTTCGAGGTCCCGGCCCAGGTGCAGGCCCACCCGCTGATGGAACGCATGCGTGACCTCGCCGCCGACACCATCGGCTTCATGAACGACATCCACTCCTTCGAACGCGAACGCCGCCGGGGCGACGGCCACAACCTGATAGCCGTCCTCCACCGGGACCGCGGCCTGCCCTGGGAAGCTGCAGCCGAAGAGGCCTACCGCATGACGAACGCCCGCCTCACCGAGTACCTCGAACTGGAGGCCCAAGTCCCGCAGATGTGCGACGAGTTGGCCCTTGACGAGGACGAACGCCAACGGGTCCGCCAGGGCGTGGAAGCCATCCAGCACTGGATCAACGGAAACTACGAGTGGGCGCTGGTCTCGGGCAGGTACACGGCAGGGAAAGAGGGCCCAGCGGCAACGGCGGAACTGGCGGGCAAGGGTTCAGTGGACGACTTGTTGGCCGTCTGATCCGAGGGGAGCGCTGCCTGGCCAAGGGCTTGGGCAGCGCGCCTGTCTTTTAGGGGCGCGGGGAACTGCGCGACCAGCCCCCACCTGCCCGCAGACAAAGAACAACCGACTCACACGGCGAACTCAACCGGCAGGCAGTCCAATCGAGACTCCCACGTAGACGCCGTAGAAGTCAGCTCCTCCGCAGCCACCCCCAACCGCAACCCCGGCAGCCGATGCAGCAGCACATCAACCCCCACCTCAAGAATCGCCTGCCCAATGCTCTGCCCCGGACACTCGTGCGGCCCCGAACTGAACGCCAGATGCGACTGGTTCCCCTGCACGGAAACCCCCGCATCAGGCCGAACCTCAGGATCGACATTGCCCGCGGTCAGCCCAAGGACGAGCAGGTCACCCTCCTCGATCCGATGCCCCCCGAGCTCAAGATCCGCCGTAGCGAACCGCCCCGGCAGAACGGCCAACGGCGGTGTGTCCCACATGACTTCCTCGACAACGGCCGAGACAGTCAACTGCCCACTGACCAGCCCGGACAGCCGAGACGCATCCGTGAGAATCCGCTGCAACACCCGAGCCAACAAGTTGCTGGTAGTGGTGTGCGCGGCGATCAGCACAAGCCGCAGATGCATGACGACCTCTTCCGCGTCGAGCCCGGCCGGATGCTCGATCAACGCGGTGGTGAAGTCGGAACCAGGCTCGGCCCGCTTACGCTCGGCGAGTTCAGCGAGAATCTCGATGATGCGGTCGTTGTGCAGCAGGGCGTCTTCCCCACCCTTGAGAACCTGCGCACTGGACTCGACCAGCCGATTCCCGTCCCCGGCAGGAAGCCCCAAGATCCGGGTCAGCACAAGCATCGGCAGATACTCGGCATAGTCCGCCACCAGATCAGCCCGCCCGGCGTCCGCGAAGGCGTCAATCTGCTTGTTGGCGAAGTAAGTCGCGTGCCGCCGAACCCCCCGCCCGGCCGCCGCCAACAGCCCGTCGGTCACCGCACCCCGCAGCCGACGGTGCGGTTCGCCGTCCTGCGAGACACAGTCCGGCCGCCACCCCACCATCGGCATGATCGGCGAGGTCTCCGCGACCCGCCCCTCCCGCCAGTCCCGCCAGATCCGCGCGTCCCGGGAGAACTGCCGGGGACTGTCCAGCACCCGCCGGTTGTCGCGGTACCCGAGCACCAGCCAGGCCGGCACGTCCCCTTCGAGCAACACCGGTGCCACGGACCCGTGTTGCTCGCGCAGCCGCTCGTAGATGCCGCGCGGATCGGTCGCCGCGTCCGGCCCGTACAGCCGGGTGAGGTCGTCACCCGGGCCATGGGCGACAGGGCAACCCCTGGGAGCTTCGGGGCCGTTTAAGGTCTGGTCGGTCATCGGGGCTCCAGTGCGACGACGGCCGAGCGTTCCTTCAAGTGCCGTATCAGGGCGACCAGTACGTCACGGCTGGAGGAGCGGTCGCGGGCGTCGCAGGCCACGACGGGGATGTCCGGGGAGATGTCGAGGGCGTCCCGGATCTCGTCGACCGGGTGCTCCGGGGAGTCGGGGAAGACGTTCAGCGCGATGACGAACGGAACGTCCTGCCGTTCCATCTCCTCGATCGCCCGGAAACTGGAGGCGAGGCGGCGCGTGTCGACGAGGACCACCGCGCCGAGCGCGCCCTTGAACAGGCCGTTCCACAGGAACCAGAACCGCTCCTGGCCCGGGGTCCCGAACAGGTAGAGGACCAGTTCGTCGTTGATGCCGATCTTGCCGAAGTCGAGGCTGACGGTGGTCTCCGTCTTGTCGGTCACCCCGATGAGGTGGTCGACGCCGGCGCTCGCCTGGGTGAGGGTCTCCTCGGTGGTGAGCGGCTTGATGTCACTGACCGAGCGGACCATCGTGGTCTTCCCGGTGCCGAATCCGCCGGCGATCATCACCTTCACCGAGCGGGTGACACCTTTTTCGACGCTTGCGTCCAGGGCGCCGAAGCCGGGGTCGCCGGGATGGTCAAAGCCTTTGAAGTCCACTGAGTACCTCCTCAAGGAGCGCGAGGTCGGGCCCGCGCCCGGCGTCGTGCGCCGGGATGGGGTCACGGGCTTCGACGCGGTCTGCCTCCAGCAGATCCGCCAGCAGCACCGCGAGAATGTTGAAGGGCAGTCCGAGGTGGGCGCCGAGTTCGGCCACCGACAGTGGCTCGCGGCAGCGCCGGAGGATCTCTTCGTGCTCGTGCTGCATGCCCGGTACGGGCACGGTGCGGGAGACGATGAGGGTCGCCACGTCGAGGCTCGACGCCGAACCGTCCGGTCCGCTGCGCCCTCCGGTGAGGACGTAGTAACGCTCCAGACCGGAGGGGTCGATCGGCCGGCGGGGAGCACTCATCCAGAGTGCTCCTCCAGGCGCGCGGTGGTGCCGAGGAGTTCACCCATCCTGCGGGCCAGGTCCCGCATCTGGTGTCCGAGCAGGCCCTGGTCGAGGCCCTCCCGGGCCAGCACGCCGAGATACGTCTCCACACCGGCGCGGACCACGAAGAGGTGGCCGCCGTCGACCTCGATCATCGCCAGCCGCAACTGCCCCGCGTACTTGGGGAATTGCTCGGCGACCGGCTGGGCCAGCGCCTGCAGGCCGGCCACCACGGCCGCGAAGCGGTCCACGTCGTCGGGGTCCTCCGCGCCGAAGGAGGTGATCGCCTTGCCGTCGCTGGAGGCCACGAGGGCGAAGCGGATCTCCGGGATGCTCTCCACCAGATCGCGGAGCGCCCAGCTCACGTCGGTTCCCTGTTGCGTCATGTGGACTTGTCGCTCTCTTCAGTGCTGTGCTCGGTGAACTCGCGGCCCGCGGACGCCGGTTCCTCCCCCGGGGTCTCCCGTCCGGCCGTGGCGAAGGCCGCCAGACCGGTGAAGGAGGCGTCGGGCGGTACGGCGGAGACGGCCATCTCCCCGGTCCGCCCGGCCGGTTGGGGCCGAGCCGTCTCGCCACGCTTGCTACGGCGCCTGGGCAGCCCGCCGGGTGTGGTGTCCTCCGCCTCGGCGGTCTCCGCCGGGGTCTCGGCGACAGCGGTGCCGCGGCTCGCCGCCGCGGTCGCGGCCGTCGCGGCGGCCTGGAACGAGGGGGTGCCGGTGACGGCGGCCGCGGGCAGCCGGCTGAAGTACTTGTGCGGGACCACGACGACCACCGAGGTGCCGAGCCAGGGCGAGTCCGCGAAGGTGACGCGGATGCCGTAGCGGCGGGCGAGGGCGCCGACGACGCGCAGGCCGATACTGGCGTCCTCGGAGACACCGCCGAGTCCGGGGCCCGCGCCGGTGCCGGCGAGGGCGTGTTCGGCCTCGCGCTTGGACTCCTCGCTCAGGCCCTTGCCGGAGTCCTGGATCTCGATGCCGACACCGTTCGGCACCTCCTTGCCGGAGACGATCACCGGCTCGGTGGGCGGCGAGTAGCGGGCCGCGTTGTCCAGGAGGTGGGCGAAGATCAGCGTGAGGTGGTCCACCAGACCGCCGTCGACGCCGAGTTCGGGCAGCTGGCGTACGTCGACGCGCTGGAAGTCCTTGATCCGGCCGATGCCGCCGCGGACCACGCTGAGCAGGCGCTGGGGTTCCTGCCACTGCCGGCCGGGCCGGTCGGAGCCGCCGAGCACACCGACGCTCGCGGCGAGACAGTCCGCGGGGCCGATCTCCTGGTCCAGCTCCATCAGACCGCGGGCGACGGCGGGCAACCGCCCGTGCTCGCCCTGCAGTTCGTGCAGTCGTCCGCGGAGCTTGCTGGTCAGTACGTGGATGCGGTTGCCGATGCTGATGACGGCCTGCTCGGCGGCGGTGGAGCGGTTGAACTCCTCCTCGACGCCGATGAGCGAGATCCGCAGCACCTTGCGCAGTTCGGCCTGGAGCTCGGCGCTGACCTTCGCGCACTGGCTCGCGGCCGGCAGCAGGTCGTCGATGGCGTCACCCGCGCGCAACTGCTTGAGCGCCTCGGGGAGTTGCTCGTCGGCGAGGCGGGCCACGGCGGCGAGCTGGTGGGCCAGCTGTTCCTGCCAGACCTCGGCCTTGTCGGCGAGCTGCGCCTCGTAGGACGTGGCCTGCTGGGTCAGCCGCTCCTCGAACGCCCGCGCCTGCTCGGCGAGTTGGACCTCGTAGGCGCCGGAGCTGTCGGCGAGCCGGGTCTCGTAGGCACCGGCGTGCTCGGTCAGCTGCGCCTCCAGCGTGGCGCGCTCCGCGCTGAACTTCCGCTCCAGGCCCGCCACATGCTGCTGCCACTGCTGGGAGTGCTCGGCCTGCGCAGCGCGGAAACCGCTTTCGGAACGGCGCAGTCGAGCCTGGGTACGGACGAGCAGTCGCACGCACACGGCACTGGCCACCGTGGCCGCCGCTCCGGCCGCGGTCGCGGCTATTCGCTCCGAGCTCATGAACGTGGCGGCGACGGTGCCGCCTCCTAAGGCCAGCGGCATCAGCCACCAGCTGTACCAGGCGACAGGGGCCCGCGCCGCCGGTGGCGGAGTGGCGAGTTCCATCTGCATCCTTCGAAGCGACACGAACGTACAAGGGGGGTGTGCGAGGACAGACCGCACTCAGGAGGACGCACCACGAGCCGACCGGTCACGATCACGTCAACTCGCTGCGCCGCAGGGGAGCTTATCGGGTTTGAACGGTAAAAGATCAACCTCAAGGCGATGCGGAAGTGAGGGTTCCGTCACTCTCCGAGAAGTCTGAACATGGACATGTGTCCAGCTACAGTAGACACCTGTCCAAGTTGACGAGGAGTCGATCGATCATGGAAACGCTCGCGAACGTGCTGGTCGGACTGGTGGCCGCGCTGCACCTGTACATCCTGGTGCTGGAAATGTTCCTGTGGGAGAAGAAGCCGGGGCGCGGTCTGCACGGCTTCGACCCCGAGATGGCGAGAGCCACCGCACCGCTGGCGGCCAACCAGGGGCTGTACAACGGCTTCCTCGCCGCGGGTCTGATCTGGGGCCTGATCGCCGCCGACCCGACCGGCTTCCGCGCCCAGGTCTTCTTCCTGAGCTGCGTCGTGATCGCGGGCGTCTACGGCACCGTGACGGCGAACCGGCGCATCCTGTTCGCCCAGGCGCTGCCCGGCGCGGTGGCCCTGGCCGCCGTCCTGATCGCCCGGTGAGCCGCGCCGAGCCCGAGGACCGGCGGGCCGCCCGCACCCGGGCACGGCTGCGCCAGGCCCTCCTCGACGAGTGCGCCGAACACCCCCTGGAGGAGGTCGGCGTGGCCGCCCTCGCACGCCGGGCCGGGGTCGGCCGGGCCACCTTCTACGTCCACTACGACGGCCTGGAAGCGCTTGCCGTCGACGCCTGCGCGGACGTCGTACGGGAGGCCGTGGAGGCACTGCACGCGTGGCGCGGCCGGCCCGACCCGGTGCACGCGCCGCCCGCGCTGCCGGAGTTCTTCGCCGGCCTGCTCCCCCACGCGGCCCTGTACCGCGCCCTGTTGAGCCCGGGCGGCGGCGGCCCGCTCGGCCGGGTCCTGCACCGGGACCTGCGCGCCTACAGCCTCCGCGAGCGTGAACTCGCGGGCGCGGCGGACGCCCCGCTGGTCGCCTCGGCCGTCGCCGGGACCTTCGGCGGGGTCCTCGCCGACTGGCTGCACGGGCTGTTGGAGGGCACGGCGGAGGAAATCGCCGACCAGGTATGGCAGTTGCTGGTCGCCCTGCACATGAGCCGGTGACGACGGCTCACTGACAGGCCTGGCCGTCCTTGACCGACGGCCATGCCTCCACGCCGTCGGCGGTGCGGACGTACGCCTTCGACGCGTCGGCCGTGAGCCACAACTGCCAGTCCTGGTACCGGTATCCGGTGTCACGGGCGCTCGCGGGCATCCGGACGTCACCGTCGTAGGGCGCGGTGAGCATCCCGGACGGGAGCACCTTGTCCGGGTCGCGGGCGTACAGCCTGCTCTTCTCGCCTGCGCCGGTCTGCAGGAAGTGCGCCTTCTGCCAGTCGCAGTGCGCGGCGCCGCCCGAACTGCTCACCACCGTGGTCGGCACCCGCTTCCCGTCCCTGTCGGCCCAGATCTCGTAGCCGTGCGCCTTGGCGAAGCTCGCCGGGAGTTCGGCCGGGTCGCAGGAGGCGCTGGTCTCCGGGCCCCAACCCGGCCTGTTCTTACGGTCCTTGGCGACGACGACTGCGACTTTCGTACGACCGCCGACGTCGTACGAGAACAGGACGCGGCCGTCCGCCTCGCGCTCGACGCGGTAGCCCGTGCGCGGCACGTCCGGCTGCTCCATGTCGAAGTAGGCCCGCAGGCCGCCCTCGGGGGTCTTGCCGCCGTCGCCCTTGCTCCATGTCCCGGCGCCGCCGCCCTCGTACATCGCGCCGTCGCACTCCAGCGCCCGGCCCGCGGCACCCGACTTGTCGGAGCCGGTGGCCGGTACGTACAGGGGCCCGGCGTAGGGCGTGGCCGGCGGTGTGCCCGCGACCACGACGTCTTTCCCGTCCTCCGTGCCGCATCCCACCGCCGTCACGGCCACCAGTACGGCGACCCCCGCAAGCCCTCTGCGCATGCCCTGCCCCCTCGTGTCGTGTTCCTACGACGCACGGGCGGGCCGAAACGTTGGGGTTCAGCGGGTTTCCTGGAACGTACGCCGGTACGCCTGCGGAGAGACCCCGATCGCCGCGTGCAGGTGCTGCCGCAGGGACGCGCCCGTCGCGAAGCCGACGCGGCCCGCGATCTGGTCGACCGACAGGTCGCTCGCCTCCAGGAGGTCGCGGGCGCGGGCGACCCGCTGCTGGATCAGCCAGCGGCCGGGGCTGAGGCCCACCTCGTCGTTGAAGCGGCGGGCGAAGGTGCGCAGGCTCATGCCGGCGTGCCGGGCGAGGTCGGTCAGGGCGAGGGGCTCGTCGAGGCGGGTGAGGGCCCAGTCGCGGGTGGCGGCCGTGCTGGTGACCCCGCAGTCCGGCACCGGCTGCTGGATGTACTGGGCCTGGCCGCCGTCGCGGAACGGCGGGACGACGCAGCTGCGGGCGACCTTGTTGGCGAGTTCGCTGCCGTGGTCCGTGCGCACGATGTGCAGGCAGATGTCGACTCCGGAGGCCGCGCCGGCGGAGGTGAGGATCCGGCCGTCCTGGACGAAGAGCACGTCCGGGTCCAGGTCGACCTGCGGATACAGGGCCCGGAAGCGGTCGACGACCTGCCAGTGGGTGGTGGCGCGGCGGCCGTCGAGCAGACCGGCGGCGGCGAGCACGAAGGCGGCCGTGCAGATCGAGACGATCCGTGCGTCCGGCCGGATCCGGGCGAGAGCGTCGGCGATCTCGGTGGGCAGACCGGTGGGGATGCTCGGGGTCGCCATGGAGGCGACCACGACCGTGTCCGCCGTTTCGAGGATCTCGGGGCCGTGCTCCACCGCGACCGAGAAGTCGGCGTTCGTGCGGACCGGGCGGCCGTCGACCGTGCAGGTCAGCACCTCGTAGTGGCCGTCGGCCGCGCCGAGGATCCGGCTGGGGATGCCCAGCTCGAAGGGGTAGACGCCGTCGAGCGCCAGGACCACGACCCGTTCCACATGCTGCATGGCACGATCCTATCGAAGGTTGGCCATCGTGCCATTTCCTTGTCGTGCGGGACCCGGCAGGCTGACTGACCATGAGCACTGTGAACACCATGCGCGTCATCACCCAGCACGCCCTCGGCGGTCCCGAGGTCCTCGAAGTCGCCGAGGTCGAACGCCCCGCGCCGCGCGCCAACGAGATCCTGGTCCGGGTCCGCGCCGCCGGGCTCAACCCCACCGACTGGAAGCACCGGGCCACCGGCGGCTTCCTCGGCGAACCGCCGTTCACCCTCGGCTGGGACGCCTCCGGCGTCGTCGAGGCCGTCGGCGTCGGTGTCGCCCGTTTCGCACCCGGCGACGAGGTCTTCGGGATGCTGTCCTACCCGTGGGGCCACGGCTCGCACGCCGAGTACGTCGCCGCCCCGGCCCGCGCCTTCGTCCACAAGCCGGCCGGGATCGACCACATCCAGGCGGGCGCACTGCCCCTGGTCTCGCTGACCGCGTGGCAGGCGCTGGTGGAGAACGCCCAAGTCCAGCCCGGCCAGCGGGTGTTGATCCACGCGGCGGCCGGCGGGGTCGGGCACGTGGCCGTGCAGATCGCGAAGGCGCGCGGCGCCCACGTGACCGGCACGGCGAGCGCGGCCAAGCACGACTTCCTGCGTGAACTCGGCGTCGACGAGGCGATCGACTACCGGGAGACCGACTTCGCCGAGGCCGTGAAGGACGTCGACGTCGTCCTGGACATGCTCGGCGGCGAGACCGCGCTCAAGTCGCTGCGGGTACTGCGTCCGGGCGGGATCGTGGTCTCCATCGTGCCGATGGGCAAGCCGGACTTCTACGAGGAGGCCGAGCGGCTCGGTGTCCGGGCGGTCCGGATGCTCGTCGACGCCGACCGCGCGGACATGCAGTCGATCGCGGAACTCGTCGAGGCGGGGAAGCTGCGCGCGACGATCGCCGG
This sequence comes from Streptomyces sp. P5F9, assembly GCF_057961495.1. NCBI lineage: Bacteria > Bacillati > Actinomycetota > Actinomycetes > Kitasatosporales > Streptomycetaceae > Streptomyces > Streptomyces sp. P5F9. Next base: position 20,316 of record NZ_JBXVPZ010000004.1, read on the forward strand.
GACGTTCCCGCTGGCCGATGCCGCCGAGGCACACGCGCTCGGCGCCACCGGCCGCACCGCGGGCAAGCTGGTGCTGACGGTCGACTGAGTCCGAGGGTCAACGCGGGCTGGTCAGAAGGTGAGTACCGGCTTGATGGCCTTGCCCGCGCTCATGTCCCGCACCGCCTGGTCGATGTCCGCGAACGGATATGTGGTGATCAGGCGGTGCAGCGGCAGCCGCCCCTCCTTGACCAGTCGCACCAGGGCCGGGATGAAACTCTGCGTCTCGCTGTCGCCGAGGGTGAGACCCACGATCCGCTTCCCGGGGAGCAACCCGTTGACGTCCAGGGCGACTTCACTGCCGAACGGCGGTGCCCCTACGACGACCAGCGTGCCCCGGGCGGCGAGCGCGTCGGCGCCCTGGCGGAGGACGCCGACGTTGCCGGTCGTCTCGACGATGCCGTCGGCTCCCTGGCCGTCGGTCAGTACCGCGAGGGTCTCGCCGAGGTCGGCCTCGCCCGCGTTGACGGTGTGGGTCGCCCCCAACTCCTTTGCCAGCGACAGGCGTTCGCCGACGCGGTCGACGGCGATGATCCGGGTGGCCGGGGTGAGCGCGGCGGCCATCACCGCGGACAGGCCCACCGCTCCGGCGCCGAGCACCACGATCGTGTCGCCGAGCCGGGGCTTCAAGACGTTCCACACGGCGCCGACGCCGGTCTGAACTCCGCAGCCCAGCGGGGCGATCGACTCCAGCGGCACGTCCGGGTCGACCCTCACCAGGCTGCGCTCGTCGACCAACGCCCGTTCGGCGAACGAGGACTGACCGAAGAAGTGCCCGCCGAGGGGCTCCCCGTCGCGGCTGATGGTGCTGCTGCCGTCGGCGCGGCGACCACCGATGAGGTTCAGCGCCAGCCAGGTCGCACAGTAAGCGGGGTGTCCGCCCTGACAGTTGCGGCAGTCGCCGCAGGACGTGAAGGACAGCACGACATGGTCGCCGGGTACGACACCGGTGACGGCCGAGCCGACCTCCTCGACGACACCGGCGCCCTCGTGACCGAGAACTCCGGGGAGCGGAAAGGGCAGTCCGCCGCTCGCCGCGCCGAGGTCCGTGTGACACAGGCCGGTTGCGACGACCCGGACCAGCGCCTCGTGCGGTCCCGGCTCGGCCAGCTCGACGGCGGTGAGGGTGAAGGGTGCGCCGCCCGACTCGACGACGGCCGCGCGCGTGGTGGTGGACATCGTACGAACTCCTTGGTGGACGTGATCAGTTGAGTTGACGGGCGGGATCAGTCGAGTTGACGGGCGTGGTCAGTCGAGGGAGACGACGACGGACTTGGTCCGGGTGTAGGCGGCGAGGCCCTCGGGGCCGTATTCACGGCCGAAGCCGGAGTCCTTGACGCCGCCGAAGGGGACGTTGGGGTCGAGCATCGCCCAGTCGTTGATCCAGACGATGCCTGCCTGGAGCCGGTCGGCGATGCGGTGGGCGCGGGCGAGGTTGCCGGTCTGGATGCCCGAAGCCAGGCCGTAGGGCGTGGAGTTGGCGAGTTCGACGGCCTCGTCCTCGGTGTCGAAGGGCTGGACGGTGAGGACCGGGCCGAAGATCTCCTCCTGGATCACCCGGGAGTCGTTCGCGAGGTCGGCGATGACGGTGGGCTTGTAGTAGTAGCCGCCGTCCAGGTCGAGGCGTTCGCCGCCGCAGACGATGCGGGCGCCCTCCTTGCGGGCGAGGTCGACGTACTCCTCGACCTTCCGCAGGTGCCTCTCCCCCGCCATCGGTCCGACGACGGTCTCGGGCAGCCGGGGGTCGCCGAGCGGTACGCCGGGGACGGCGTCGGCGAGGATGTTGAGGAGGGTGCTGTAGACGGGGCGCGCGACCAGCAGGCGGGGGCCGCCCATGCAGAACTGGCCGGTGTTGAAGACGAACGCCTTGATGACCGCGCCGACGGCCTTCTCCAGGTCGGCGTCCTCGAAGACGAGGTGGGCCGCGTTGCCGCCGAGTTCCATGGTCACGGGCTTGAGGTTCTCGCCGGCGACGCTCGCGGCGTGCCGGCCGACGGCGGTGGAGCCGGTGAAGGCGATCTTGTCGACGCCCGCGTGCCGCAGCAGGGCCTCGCCGGCGACCGGGCCCGTGCCGGTGACGACGTTGACGACGCCGTCCGGGACGCCGGCCCGCTGGAGCAGTCCGGCCATGTAGAGGGCGCTGAGCGGGGTCTCGTCCGCGGGCTTGTGGACCACGGTGTTGCCGGCCGCGAGGGCGGGGGCGAGTTTCGAACCGGCCAGAATCAGCGGGAAGTTGAAGGGGGTGATCGCGGCGACCACGCCGAGCGGCTCGCGCTTGGTGTAGGCGAGCGCGTTGAGCGGGGTGTCGCGGGTCGAGCCGTCCAGGGAGTGGGCGAGGGCGGCGTAGTGCTCGTAGTCGTTGGCCGCGTTGGTCACGTCGACGGCGTGGCACAGGGTGATGGGTTTGCCTACGTCGAGGCTCTCCAACTGGGCGAGTTCGTCGGCGTTCTCGCGGATCAGTTCGGCGACGCGGTGCAGGATCCGGCCGCGTTCGCGGCCGCTGAGCCCGGACCAGTGGCCGCTGTCGAATGCCTCGCGGGCGGCGCGGACGGCGGCGTCCACGTCGGCGGGGCCCGCCTCCGCGACCGTGGTGACGACCCGGCCCCGGGACGGGTCGACCACCTCGGTGCGCGCTCCGTCTGCGGCCTCGCGCCACCGGCCCCCGACGAACAGGCGGCCGGGTTCGATCTCGAAGGCGGTCATCGCCACTCCTCAGCATCGTTGCCAAGATTTCAACCAACAGGATTCCTGTTGGTTTCTCGTCTGGTCCGCAGTCTCGTTACAGACAGGTTTCCTGTCAATGCTCTAGGGTGAATCCATGGCTGAATCCATGGTCGGCACCCCAGCGACAAAGGCACCCCCGTCCCTGCTGTACATGGTCAAGCAGGTGGAGCTGGTCGTCCGCTCACGCCTGGACGAGCTGGTCAAGCCGTACGGGATCACCGCACTCCAGTACACCGCGCTCACGGTCCTGGAGCGACACGACGGCCTGTCCGCGGCGCAGCTCGCCCGGGACTCCTTCGTCACGGCGCAGTCCATCGCCGACCTCGTGCGCTCCCTGGAGGGGCGCGGGCTGATCCGCCGGGAGCGCAATCCGCGGAATCGCCGCGAGCTGCTGATCCTGCTGACCGAGGAGGGGCGCGAGCTGCTGACGGGGTGCGCCGGGCCGGTGCGGGAGCTGGAGGAGCGGATGGTCGCGCAGCTCACGGCACATCAGGGCGAGCAGTTCCGGCAGGCGCTGTCCAAGGCCTGGCACGCACTGTCGTGAGCCCGGGCGTGCGCCGGTCCGCATCTGCCGCGCACATCACAGAAAGCTCTGGCTAGATTCGAAGACATATGTCAATCGAACATGCTCAAATTCACTCCATCGAGGGTAACTTGCAGGGCGGGGAACGGTTTTGTGCTCAACCCCGCTTCACCGAGGGCCGGTTGGAGGGGATGTGGTCGTGCAGCAGGAACCCGCGCCGCTCACCCGGCATCTGCGTATCCACCAGGACCGTGGGTTCACGGTCCTGGAGTTCCGCGGGGAGATCGACATCGTCGCGGCGATGGAGATCCTCCCGTCCCTGGACCGGGTGACGGGGCGGCCGGGCGCACTGATCGTGATCGACCTCAGGCAGATCGAGTTCTTCGACTGCTCGGGGCTGCGCCTGCTGTACCGGGCCCGGCAGCGAGTGCTGGAGCGGGACGGCAGACTGCGTCTCGTCTGCGTCCACCCGCTGACCCTGCGCATCCTGCGGGTCACCGGCCTGAGCCGGCTGCTGCCGCCGATGCCGACGCTGGACGCGGCCCTGGGGCAGCCCGAGACCACGTCCGGCACGTTGTGATCACACTGGTCATTTGAGGATCTTGGTGACCTGACCGGCCCCCACCGTCCGCCCGCCCTCACGGATCGCGAACTTCAACCCCTCCTCCATGGCGATGGGTTGGATCAGTTCGACATGCATGGTCGTGTTGTCGCCCGGCATGACCATCTCGGTGCCCTTCGGCAGGGTCACCACTCCGGTCACGTCCGTCGTGCGGAAGTAGAACTGCGGGCGGTAGTTGTGGAAGAAGGGCGTGTGCCGGCCGCCCTCGTCCTTGGACAGGATGTAGGCGCGGGCCTCGAACTCCGTGTGCGGGGTGACCGATCCGGGCTTGATGACGACCTGGCCGCGCTCCACGTCCTCGCGCTTGACCCCGCGCAGCAGCAGTCCGACGTTCTCGCCGGCCCGGCCCTCGTCGAGGAGTTTGCGGAACATCTCGATGCCGGTGACGGTCGTCCTGGTCTTCTGCGGGTGGATGCCGATGATCTCCACCTCGTTGTTGACCTTCAGCACCCCGCGCTCGATCCGGCCGGTGACGACCGTGCCGCGCCCGGTGATGGTGAAGACGTCCTCGATCGGCAACAGGAACGGCCGGTCGACGTCCCGTACCGGCTGGGGCACGAACTCGTCGACGGCGGCGAGGAGTTCGAGCACCGAGGCGGTCCACTCGGGGTCACCTTCGAGGGCCTTCAGCGCGGACACCTTGACCACCGGGAGATCGTCGCCGGGGAACTCGTACTCGGTGAGCAGCTCCCGCACCTCCAGCTCGACCAGTTCCAGGATCTCCTCGTCGTCGACCATGTCCGTCTTGTTGAGGGCGACGACGATGTACGGCACGCCGACCTGCCGGGCCAGCAGCACATGTTCCTTGGTCTGCGGCATGGGTCCGTCGGTGGCCGCGACGACCAGGATCGCGCCGTCCATCTGGGCGGCGCCGGTGATCATGTTCTTGATGTAGTCGGCGTGCCCGGGGCAGTCGACGTGCGCGTAGTGCCGGTGTTCGGTCTGGTACTCGACATGGGCGATCGAGATGGTGATGCCGCGCTGCCGTTCCTCGGGCGCCTTGTCGATCTGGTCGAACGGCGTGAAGGGGTTGAGGTCGGGGAACCGGTCGTGCAGCACCTTCGTGATGGCCGCTGTGAGGGTGGTCTTGCCGTGGTCGATGTGACCGATGGTGCCGACGTTCACATGGGGTTTGGTCCGCTCGAACTTCGCCTTCGCCACGGCGAGTCCTCCTGATCACCTCGGTGCTGCCGAGCGTTGCTCCGTCCCCTCATGTCTATTCGTTCGGCGGCGCGTCGAACAGGGCGCTGACGGACTCACCGTTGTGGATGCGGCGTACGGCCTCGGCGAGCGCCGGGGCGATGGAGAGGATGCGCAGCTTCTCGGTGCGCTCCTCCTCGGGCACCGGCACCGTGTTGGTGCAGACGATCTCCAGTACGTCGGGCTGCTCCCCGATCCGCTTCAGCGCGCCCGACGCGAACAGACCGTGCGTGCACGCCACTCGGATCGAGCGCGGCCCCAACTCCCGCAGCCGGTCGAGGAGTTCGAGCACGGTGCTGCCCTTGGCGATCTCGTCGTCCAGGACGATGACGTCCCGGCCGGCGATGTCACCGATCACGGAGCTGATGACGACCCGGTCGTCCGCGTACCGCTGTTTGGCGCCGGCGGCGACCTGCGCGCCGATCAGCCGGGCGAACGCGGCGGCCTCCTTGGCGTTGCCGAGGTCCGGGGAGACGACGGTGGTGCGGGAGAGGTCGTACTGCCGGAAATGCGCGGCCAGTTCACGCAGGGCGTGCAGATGATCGACCGGCACCGAGAAGAACCCGTGTACCTGCGGCGAGTGCAGGGTCATGGCCAGGACGCGGCTCGCGCCCGCCGCCACCATCAGGTCGGCGACCAGCCGTCCGCCCAGGGAGATGCGCGGGGCGTCCTTCTTGTCGGAGCGGGCGTAGGAGTAGTGCGGCATGACGACGGTGATCCGCCCGGCGGAGGCACCGCGGGCCGCGTCGCACATCAGCAGGAGCTCGACGAGGTTCTCCTGAACCGGCTTGACCAGCGGCTGGATCAGGAAGACGTCCCGTTCCCGGCAGTTGGCCTGGAGCTGTACCTCCAGGCAGTCGTTGGCGAACCGGCTGACCCGGGTGGGGCTGAGCGGAACACCGAGATGTGCGCAGACCTCCTTCGCCAACTCGGGGTGGGCGCTCCCGCTGAACACGGCGATGTCTCGCACGATCTGCTCCTCGCATGATCATTCCCGGCCGTGCCTCATGCTACTGACCAGGAAAACCTGTTGCGGACCGCCCAGCGCGGCACGCCATGATGGCCGCGTCCGTGCCCTCTCACGTCAGGAACCCTCGCATGCGCCGACTCCTCGGAATCCACCGCCCTTCCCACTGGACGACGGTTCTTGAGGACTCGACCACGCATGCGCACTCTGAACATCGGAATTCTGGCCCACGTCGACGCCGGTAAGACCAGCCTCACCGAGCGGCTGCTGTTCGACCACGGCGCGATCGACCGGCTCGGCAGCGTCGACGCGGGTGACACCCGTACGGACGACGGCGCGATCGAGCGGCAGCGCGGGATCACCATCCGCTCGGCCGTCGCCGCGTTCACGGCCGGGGACACCCAGATCAACCTGATCGACACCCCGGGCCACTCGGACTTCATCGCGGAGGTCGAGCGCGCCCTGGAGGTGCTCGACGGCGCGGTCCTGCTGCTCTCCGCCGTGGAGGGCGTCCAGGCGCAGACCCGCGTCCTGATGCGGACCCTGCGCCGGCTACGGCTGCCCACGCTCGTCTTCGTCAACAAGATCGACCGGGCGGGCGCCCGCGCCGAGGACCTCCTCGCGGACATCCGCCGCCGGCTGACCCCGCACGTCGTACCGCTGACGGACGTGACGGCCCTCGGCACACCCGCGGCGCGCGTACGCCGCCGCCCACCCGCCGACCCGGACCTGGCCGAGGCTCTCGCCGAGGTCGACCCGGACATCCTCGCGGCCGTCGTCGACGGCCCCCGCCCCACCCCGGACGACCTGCTCAAGTCCCTGGCCACCCGCACCGCCGACGGCTCGATCCACCCCCTCCTCCACGGCTCGGCCCTAGGCGGCCAGGGAATCACCGAACTCGTCGACCGGCTCGTCCGGTTGATCCCGCCCTCGGCCACCGGCTCAGGCACCCCGAGGGGCACGGTGTTCGCCGTACGCCCCGGCCCGGGCCGCGAACGGACGGCGTATCTGCGGCTCTACGACGGTGAGGTGACCCCGCAGCAGCGGCTCACGTTCCGCCGTCACGGGGCGGACGGCCGGACCGTCGAGGTCTCCGGACGCGTCACGCGGCTTCAGGTCATCGGCCGCCCCGGCCCGCTCACAGCCGGGAACATCGGGGCGCTGACCGGCCCGAAGGACATCCGGGTGGGCGACCGTCTCGGCGAACTCACCGAGCGGGCACCGCAGTTCGCGCCGCCGACGCTGGAGACGGTCGTACGGGCGCGGCGGCCCGAGCAGGCGGCGGCGCTGCGCTCGGCGCTGCTCGCGCTGGCCGACCAGGACCCGCTGCTGCACGCGCGGCCGGCCGCGTCCGGGGCGACCGTGCTGCTCCTGTACGGGGAGGTCCAGAAGGAGGTCCTCGCGGCAACTCTGGTGCAGGACTTCGGAATTGAAGCCGACTTCGAGCCGAGCCGAGTGCGGTTCCTGGAACGCCCGGCCGGGACCGGCGAGGCCTGCGACGAGTTTCCGTGGCACGACCACACCCACTACTGGGCGACGATCGGGCTGCGCGTCGAACCGGCGGAGCGCGGTTCCGGCGGGGTCTTCGGCTACGAGACCGAACTCGGCGCACTCCCCCGCGCGTTCCACCAGGCCATCGAGGACACGGTCCACGCGAGCCTGCTCAGCGGGCTGCGGGGCGCGCCCGTGACGGACTACCGGGTCACCCTGACCCGTTCCGGTTACGCCGCCCCGCTCAGCACGGCGGCCGACTTCCGCGGGCTCACCCCGATCGTGCTGCGCCGGGCGCTGGGGCTCGCGCGGACGCGGCTGTACGAGCCGTACGTCACCTTCGAGACGGAGGTCCCGCTGGACGCGCTCGCGCCGGTGACCGCTCATCTCGCGTCCTGCCGTGCCGAGTTCGCGGGGACGACGGGCGGCGTCGGCACCTGGCTGATCACCGGAGAGCTTCCGGCCCGCCAGGTGCGGGACGTGGAACTGGCCCTGCCGGGGCTCACGCACGGGGAGGGGATGTGGTGGTCGCGGCCGTCCGGGGACCGTGAACTGCGGCCGCACTGACGGGTGTTCACCAGCGCGGGGGCGGGAGGCGGACGGCGCGGCCGGGTCACCCGTGGCCAGTGTCACGACACGGAACGGACCGTGCTCCGGAAAGGTCACGGGACGCATGGGGTGACGCGGCCGGGAAATGCTGTCTGCGGCCGGCCCGGACTCCTGGCGGGCCGGAACTGTGACTTTTCACCCCTGTGCGCCCTCCGTGCCCCCGTCAGATGGCTCATTCGACCAACAGGTCGGTCTGACAAGGCATTTGGGGGGCATGCGGATACCGAGGAAGGGAGGGCCGTCCCCATGACGACTTCCATCAGCCGTATACCCCGGCGCATGCCGGGCTGGGCGAAGGTGCTCACCGCCGTCGTCGTTGTGATCGCCGTGCTGTTCGCCGGCCTCCGGCTCGCCGTGCTCCCGGGCCTGCGGGACATCTTCGGCACCGAGACCACCGACCGCTCGGGCCCTGCGCTGCTCAAGTCCATTCAGGACATGAGCCGTTACGACGCGGCCTCCGGCAACTTCCAGGTCGTCGTGGACCTGGAGAAGAACGCCAAGTACCTGCCCGACGCGATCCGCGGCACCCGCACGCTGTACGTCGGCGCGGGCACCGTGGAGGGCTATGTCGATCTCGGCAAGCTCGGGAAGCAGGACGTGACGGTCAACGCCGATCGCACGTCGGCCAGCATCAAGCTGCCGAAGGCGACCCTGGGCAAGCCGGCGCTGGACCCGGACCACTCCTACACGGTCTCCAAGCAGCGGGGCCTGCTGGACCGCCTGGGCGACGTCTTCTCCGACAACCCCAACAGCGAGCAGGCCGTACAGAAACTCGCCTCCAAGCACATCGCCGAGGCGGCGAAGACCAGCGGGCTGACCACGCGTGCCGAGACGAACACCACCAGCATGCTCAAGGGTCTCCTCGGCTCGCTCGGCTTCACCACCGTGAACATCTCGTACAGCGCCTGACCGGGCGCTGCTGAACCATGGAGAGCTGGAGGCCCACCGCATGGCCCGTACCGTCCCGCGCCTGCGCACGACCAAGAAGACGGAGCCCGAGCCGAAGCCGGCCCGGCCCGATCGCGGACGCCACCAACTGCCCCTCCCCGTGCGGCTGCTGTCGATGCTGATCGGGTTCGCCCTCATGGTGGCGTTCGCCGTCGTACTGGCCAAGCTCACGCTGGAGCCGTCCCCCGCGTCCAAGGCCCTCGTGCACACCAATCTGCACCCGGGCCGGTCCCTGAAGGCCTATCTCGACCAGCCGGCCATGCGGGACGCCATCAGGCAGATCGGCGGGAACGTGGTCCTCGGTATCCCCTTCGGCGTGCTGGTGCCCGTGTTCGCGCCACGGGCACGCGGCATCCTGAAGGTGCTGCTGCTGACGGCGGCCGTCATGCTCCTGGTGGAGTTCGCGCAGGGCGCGTTGATCACCGGGCGGGCCTTCGACATCGACGACGTCATCCTCAACACCTCGGGCGCGCTGATCGGCTGGGTCCTGCTCGGGCGCCGGCTGGGCCGGGCGGTGCACGCACGGAAGCCCGTCGTGAAGGCGGCAAGGACACCAAAGGCATCGAAGGCGTCCAAAGCGCCGAAGGCCGCTTCCTGACACTCGACTACCGGTCCGTAACTTTCAACTACTGGTCCGTACCAAGGTATTGACGCTGTCCTTATCTCACTCCTTAAATCAAGAGGCGACGCTTTCACCCCCCACCTCAGTCGGCGTGTCGGTCCCCACGTCCGCCGTACAGAAGGGAATGCCGTGGCCTCCCCACGCATGCTCCGCAGATGTCTCTTCGCCGCCCTGTCCGCCGCACTGGTCGCGTCCGCCGCGATCGGTCCGGCGCGGGCGGCTTCCACGTCGGCCGACCAGGCCGACGCCGTCACGTTCTCCGACACCTTCGACGGGGCCGCAGGTTCGGCGGTCAACTCCTCGAAGTGGACGCAGGAGACCGGCGACAACGTCAACAACCACGAGCGCGAGTACTACACGTCCGGCACCAACAACGCGGCCCTGGACGGCCAGGGCCATCTGGTGATCACGGCCAAGAAGGAGAACCCGGCCAACTACCAGTGCTGGTACGGCACGTGCCAGTACACCTCGGCCCGGATGAACACCTCCGGGAAGTTCAGCGCGCAGTACGGGCATGTCGAGGCCCGGATGAAGATCCCGCGCGGGCAGGGCATGTGGCCCGCGTTCTGGATGCTCGGCACCGACATCGGGTCGGTCGGCTGGCCCAACTCCGGTGAGATCGACGTCATGGAGAACGTCGGCTTCGAGCCCTCCACGATCCACGGCACCATCCACGGCCCCGGCTACTCCGGCTCGGCCGGCATCGGCGCCGCGTACTCGCTCTCCAACGGCCAGGCCTTCGCGGACGCGTTCCACACCTTCGCCGTCGACTGGGCGCCCAACTCCGTCAAGTGGTCGGTCGACGGTGTCGTCTACCAGACCCGCACCCCCGCCGACGTGGGCGGCAACACCTGGGCCTTCAACAAGCCGTTCTTCCTGATCCTCAACCTCGCGGTCGGCGGCTACTGGCCCGGCGACCCCGACAGCTCCACCGCCTTCCCGGCCCAGCTCGTCGTGGACTCGGTCTCGGTGACCACGAGCGACACGGCCACCGGGGTGGCCATCAAGGGCCTGGCCGGCAAGTGCGTCGACGTCAACGGAGCCAGCTCCGCCAACGGGACCGCCGTCCAGCTCTACGACTGCAACGGCAGCGCCGCCCAGCAGTGGACCGTCGGCTCGGACGGCACGATCCGCGCGCTCGGCAAGTGCCTGGACGTGGCCAGTGGCGGCACCGCGGACGGCACCAAGGTCCAGCTCTACGACTGCAACGGCTCCGCCGCCCAGCAGTGGGCCGTCAGCTCGGCGAACGACATCGTCAACCCACAGGCCAACAAATGCCTGGACGTCACCGGCAACAACTCCGCCAACAGCACACCGCTCCAGATCTGGACCTGCTCGGGCGGCGCCAACCAGAAGTGGACCGTCGGCTGAATCCGTAAGGCCTAGTGCGGCAACCAGGTGAACTTGTCCCCGCCGACCCAGCGGACCACGTCCGGGTCGTCCAGGTCGCGGACCGTGATGCCGCACACGGCCGCGACCTGCAGGACGTCCGTGATCCCGGTGGCCTCGGCGACCATCTCCCCGTCGATCTCCACGATGCGGAACGGCGGGGTGCCGGGCTGCACCTTGAGCACCATGATCCGCGGGCTGGAGATGTGCGGGCTGGCGATTTCGGTCATGCAATAGAGCCTAGAACGCATCAGGCGGACGCGAGTGGTCCACGGCCCCCGGCCGGGGACCGCTCGCGGGAGGAGGCTCGATGGATCCCGTGCAGGCACTGGACCGGATCGCCTTCCTGCTGGAACGCTCCCTGGCCCCGACCTACCGCGTCCGGGCCTTCCGTACGGCGGCCAGGGTTCTGACGGCGCTGCCCGAGGGCGAGGTCGCCGAACGCGCGGCGGCCGGGACGCTGGAGTCCCTCAAGGGCATCGGCCCGAAGACCGCGCAGGTGGCCCGCGAGGCCCTGGACGGGCGGGTCCCCGCCTATCTGGAGCAGCTGGAGGCCGAGGCCCCCGCCCCGTCCGGCCCCGGCGGCGAGAAACTGCGGGCGCTGCTGCGCGGCGACTGCCACCTCCACTCCGACTGGTCGGACGGCGGCAGCCCGATCGAGGAGATGGGCCGTACGGCGGCCCGGCTCGGCCACGAGTGGGCGGTCCTGACCGACCACTCCCCCCGGCTGACCGTGGCGCGCGGACTCTCCCCGGAGCGGCTGCGCGAGCAGCTGGACGTGGTGGCGGCGCTGAACGAGACCTGGGCGCCCTTCCGGCTGCTGACCGGCATCGAGTGCGACATCCTCGACGACGGCTCGCTGGACCAGGAACCGGATCTGCTGGAGCGGCTCGACGTCGTCGTGGTCTCCGTGCACTCCAAGCTGCGCGTGGACGCCCGCGCCATGACCCGCCGCATGGTGGCCGCCGTACGGAATCCGCACGCGGACATCCTCGGGCACTGCACCGGGCGGCTGCTGATCGGGCGGAACGGGGGTGCCGCGCGGCCCGAGTCCATCTTCGACGCGGACGAGGTGTTCACCGCGTGTGCCGAGTCGGGCACGGCCGTGGAGATCAACAGCCGTCCGGAGCGGCTGGACCCGCCGAGGCGGCTGTTGCGGAAGGCCGTCGACGCCGGGGTGCTGTTCTCGGTCGACACGGACGCGCACGCGCCCGGGCAGCTCGACTGGCAGATCAACGGCTGTGCGCGGGCGGAGGAGTGCGGGGTGCCCGCCGAACGGGTGGTGACGACCTGGTCGGCGGACGCGCTACTGGACTGGACCAATGGCACGTGATGCACATCACCGGTCGCGGGGGCGTACGCAGGAACACTCGCAGGTAGTTCCCCGTTGAACAGACCGTGGGTGCGGAGGGAACAGTGTCCCCGGGCCTCAACCTCCGCCCACAGGGAAGATCGTTCGGCTGAAGCCCTGTGGAGCCTTTCGCCGCGAGGCGACCGCCTTCCGTGCCCACCACTTTGGCCGCCCCGGCCGTGATTCCCCCGTCGCGGTCGGGGCTTCCCCCTGTCCGGGCTCGGGCGCCCACTTCCCTTCGCTTGACTTCGAGCGCACTTCAATTCGTAGCGTTCCTTTCATGACCACTGCACAGCACAAGATCGGTTCGGGATTCGACGCGAAGAGCACCGTCGACGACGTCCTGGAAGGCCTCGACCTCGGCGGCAAGCTCGCGATCGTCACCGGCGGCTACTCCGGCCTCGGTCTGGAGGCCACCCGCGCGCTCACCAAGGCGGGCGCCCGGGTGGTCGTCCCCGCCCGCCGGCCCGACGTCGCCCGGGAGGCCGTGGCCGGCCTGTCCGGCGTCGAGGTGGACGAGCTGGACCTCGGCGACCTGGAGAGCGTGCGCGGCTTCGCCGAGCGGTTCCTCGCCTCCGGCCGCACCGTCGACTTCATGATCGACAACGCCGGGATCATGGCCTGCCCGGAGACCCGCGTCGGGCCCGGCTGGGAGGCGCAGTTCGCCACCAACCACCTCGGCCACTTCGCCCTCGTCAACCGCCTCTGGCCCGCCATCGAGCCGGGCGGCGCCCGTGTGGTCTCGGTGTCGTCGAGCGCCCACCACTTCTCCGGGATGCGCTGGGACGACGTCCAGTGGAGCCGGGGCTACGACAAGTGGGAGGCGTACGGCCAAGCGAAGACCGCGAACGTCCTGTTCGCCGTCCACCTCGACAAGCTCGCCGCCGACCGGGGCGTCCGCGCCTTCGCCCTCCACCCGGGCGGCATCCTGACGCCGCTGCAACGCCACATCCCCCGGGCGGAGATGGTCGAGCGCGGCTGGGTGGACGAGCAGGGCAACGCGCTCAACCCCGAGGGCTTCAAGACCCCGGAGCAGGGCGCGGCCACCGAGGTGTGGGCGGCGACCTCGCCCCAGCTGGACGGCATGGGCGGTGTCTACCTGGTGGACTGCGACATCGCCGAGCCCGCCGCCGACGACGACGAGGACCGCACCCGCGTCAAGTCCTGGGCGACCGACCCCGAGCAGGCGGCCCGTCTGTGGAAGCTGTCCGCCGATCTAACCGGTGTGGACGCGTTCGCCGGATAGAACCGAGTACAGCCTCACGAGGGGTCGAGGTCCTTCGGCCCGTAGAGGGCGGCGGGCGCGCCGGTCATCAGCGCCCAGTAGCGGTCTCCGTACGACCAATGCCACCACTCCGTCGGGTAGTTGACCAGGCCGGCCGCACCGAGCGCCCCGCCCAGCACGGCGCGGTTGGCCCTGGCCTCGGCGGTGATGTTGCCGGCGCCGGTGTAGCAGGCCCCGTCGCTCTGCTCGGGGTTGGCGTTCATCGGCGTACCCAGGTCGAGTTCGCGGCCGTCGGCGTCGGCGAGGGTCAGGTCGACGGCCGCGCCGGCGGAGTGCGGGGCGATCTCGGGCGGCGACACATAGCGGCTGGCGGCGGACCGGATCCGGTCGGCGGACCAGTCCGGGTTGGCTGCGCGCAGCTCGTCGCCGTAGCCCTCGAAGTAGCGGCGTTGGAGGGCCGGCGGCCGGTATCCCTCGACGAACAGCAGGCGCAGGCCGTCGGGGAGCAGGGCCTCCGCTTCCAGGAGCCGGTCCAACACGCCCTGGCGCAGGTGGAGTTCCGCGCCGCTGTCGTTCTTGCGGTCGTCGACCAGCAGTACGTCGCTCACGTCGACGAGGGGCTCCCCGCACTCGTCGACGGGGATGGCGGCGACCCGGGCGTCGGACATCAGGATGATCTCGCTCATGGGTTGATCATCCCCCAACCGCCCGTCCGCTCAGTGCGGGGCGCGTTCCTCCAGCGCCGTGCGCCAGGCGGGCGGCGGGCCTTCGGGTTCGGGTTCGGCACGGCGGCCGCCGCGGGCGAAGAAGTCGGCGAGGGGGAGGATCGCGGCGCCGACGGTGACCGCGTCGGGGCCGAGGCGGCCCAGCTCGATGGTGACGCGTCCGGCGGGGTGGCGCAGCGCGTAGGCGGTGGCGTGGTGGCGTACGGCGGGCAGGAAGCGGGAGCCGAGCTGGAGTCCGGCCCAGCCTCCGATGAGGATGCGCTCGGGCTGGAAGAGGTTGATCAGGTCGGACAGGCCGGCGCCGAGATATTCGGCGGTCTCCTCCAGGACCGCGAGCGCGACGGGGTCGGCCTCGGTGCCTTCGGGCGGGTAGGCGGCGACCAGCAGCGCGGTCATCGCGGTCTCCTCGTCGGTGCCCTCGGGCGGGCGTCCGCCCTGCTCGCGCCAGCGGTCGAGCAGCGACTCGGCGCCCGCGTACGCCTCCAGACAGCCGAGGGCGCCACAGCGGCAACGGCGGCCGCGGACCCGTACGGTCAGATGCCCCCACTCGACGGCCCGCCCGTGCTCCACCTCGGGAGTGACGAGGCAGGCGCCGACGCCGGAGCCGAAGAGGACGACGATCGCGTTGCGCGCGCCGCGCCCGCCGCCGAACCACATCTCCGCCTGACCGAGGGTCTTGGCGCCGTTGTCGATGAAGTACGGGACGACGTCTGGGAGTTGGGAAGTGGAGCGGAGCAGTTCTTCGAGGGGGACCGCGTCCCAGCCGATCGTCTGACCGTGCACGACGGCGCCGTGGTCCGGGGTGTGCTCGACTATGCCGGGGACGCCGATGCCGACGCCGAGGAGCTGTTCCGGTGCGATGTCGGCGGCGGCGAGGACCTCGGCTATGCCGTCGCGGATGTGGCCGACGATGACCTCGACCTCGTAGCGCTGCTGCTCCAACGGGCGCTCGGCGCGGGCGAGTTCGGTGAGGGTGAGGTCGAACAGCTCGACGCGGACGCGGGTCTCGCCGACGTCGACGCCGATCATGTGGCCGCTGTGCGGGGCGACTTGGAGCAGGGTGCGGGGGCGGCCGCCGTCGGAGTCGACGCTGCCGGCCTCCTCGACCAGACCGTCGGCGACGAGGTCCGCGACGACATTGCTGACCGAGCCGGAGCTGAGCCCGGTCACCGGGCCCAGTTCGAAGCGGCTGAGGGGTCCGTCGAAGTACAGCCGTTGCAGTACGGCCGTGCGGTTGGCCCGCCTGAGGTCGCGTACCGTGCGCCCGTTCCGCCCCGCCATGTGGCTCCCTCCGAACCCTGCACCCTCTTAATTCACGCCCTGAACTAAGGGGCGGTGGAATGCACACTACGTGGTGGAAGCCGTCTCGTCGATCTCCCCCAGGGCGGCGAGGAGCTCGGGGCCGACCTTCTCCCGCCGCCAGCGGTTCTCTTCGTCGCCGAACTCCCGGGGGACCGCCTCGGCGAGCATGATCAGGTAGAGGTAGCTGCGGTAGAGGGCGTAACGGAGGCTGGCCGACCGGTCGAACTCGGCCCGCCCGCCTTCCTCCCGGTAGCCCGCGAGGAACGCCTCGTCCTTCCTGATGTCCCCGAGCAGCGCCAGGGAGACGAAGTCGGCCAGCGGGTCGCCCCAGAACATGCGCTCGCCGTCGATGAGGCCGCCGATACGGGGCGTTCCGGTCGTGCGGTCGACCAGGATGTTGCCCTGCCACAGGTCGAAGTGGACGGCGCAGGGGACGGTGACCTCGCCCAGGGCGCTGTACGCCGACCGGGCCGTGCGGGCGATGTCGGCGGCGGGGAGCGGCAGCCAGGCCCCGTAGCGGCGGGTGTCGTCGAGGACGGCGTCGTAGAGCGTGGTGAACGCGGTGCGCCAGTCGGGGACGAGGGGGCCGAGGGCGCCGGAGGGGTAGCCGAAGCCGGGGCCGGTGATCTCGTGCAGGCGAGCGAGCTGTCGTCCCAACTCCGTGCGCAGGGCGGTGACTTCGGGGTCCGTCAGGGTGTCGTCCCAGGGGTCGCCGGGGCAGAGCGTCATCAGGAGGGTGTCGCCGTCGAGGACCACGACGCGCGGCGCCGCCACCCCTGCCTTGGCGGCGGCGCCGTAGAAGTCGGCCTCGGAGATGAGGAGTTGGCGCTCGTGTGCCAGGCCGGGGGCGGTGGGCGCGGTCTTGAGGACGTAGCGAGTACCGTCGGTGAGGGTGAGTTCCTCGACGGTGTTGTAGGTGCCGCCGCCGAGGGGGCGGAGGTGGGCGAGGTCGCCGGGCGGGATGCCCGCCGCACGGAGTACCTCTCGGGCTCGCTCCGAGGAGTCCGTCACCGTGCGCCCACCTCTCCCTCTCGGTCAGCCGGCGGCGTACACGTCCTCTACGTAACGCCCGTCCGCCATCAGTGTGTTGAGCCACCGCTCGGCGGCCTCGTCGTCGGCGCCGGGCGTGCGGTCCCGGTACAGGGTACGGAACGCCTCCCGCACGCCCGGCGCCATCCGCGAGCCGTCGCCGCAGACGAACACCCGGGCGCCAGCGTCGAGCAGGGCCCACACCTCGTCGGCTCGGCGACGACGCGGTGCTGGACGAAGGTCACCTCGCCCTCCGGCGCGGCGCTGAAGGCGGGGCGGAGGGAGACGGCTCCGGCGTTCTCAGCGGCGCGGAGTTCGTCGGCGTGGAGATAGTCGACGTCGGGTGCGTCACAGCCGAAGTAGCCCAGGGCCGGGGCGAGTTCGGCACCGGCGGCGAGGACAGCCGTACGGTCGGCGACGGAAGGCCTCGCGACACGGCTGGACGCGGGCGTAGATCGTGTCGCCCGGTGCAATCGCCGTACCAACACGGTCCGTGACGACGCATCAGCTCCATGATCCGCTGCATCGGGGTACGACCGGGACCGGTCGCGGTGATGTCGACGACGGGCGCGGTGGGGGGTATGGCGCGACAACTGCCTTTCGCAGTACGGAAGTACTGCGTTCCAGCGTGCTCGCCCCACCTCGGCGGACCGCGCCGCGCGACTACATGATCGTGTAGCGAAAACCACGGATGGCGTCTTGCGCGGACGGCACGGTCCGGCTGACTGAGTGCGCGTACTCATGCGCACCCCGCGACCGCCCCGGCAGGGTGGGCCCATGACTCAGGCACTGCCCGAACGTCCTCCTCTGCGCAGCAGACGGCCGTGGTCCAGTAGGACATCCACCGCTTCGGACGTCGTCGCCGCCATTTTCCTGTTCATCAGCGAAGCCGTCGTCCTGGCATGGATCATTTTCAGCTACGGCATGGAAGGTTGGGCCGCGCAGGGGGACCCGGACGAGCTCGACACCGCGGCGCTCGCGGAAATCGCCCGGATGGAGATATTCCTCTACGTCGTGCTCGCTCTGACAGTTCTCGCAGCGCTGTCGCGCGCACCGTGGACGCTGGTGTCGCACCTCCTCTTCGCCCTGCTCCTGGGCGCGCTGCTCACGGGCTCACAGCAGGACTACGACCGCGCTCATCCAGACCCCACGCCCACCCCGACCGTCCACTACACGCCGTGTCTCAGCGGCAGTGGGAAGTGTCACTGAGCCGCATGATGATGTAGAGCGCAAGGACGTGGCAGGAGGTACGGGTGGACTGGACCCGCAGGGAGGGCGTGGTGTGGCGCAACCGTGCCCTCATGCTCTTCGACCGGGTGGCGGTGCCGGTCGCGGTGTGAGACGTGTACGGCTCGGTGCAGGTCGCCAATCCCGCGATGGCGGCGGAGTGCGGTACGAGCCGGGGCGGCTGCGGCACCGGTCGCGCTACCAGGTGGCGGTACGGTGGCGGGCCCCCAACGGCACCGATCGCCATGGGGAGTTGACGGCCGACCCGGTCAGCGACACGGTCGAGGAGACACCCGCGCTGCTGGTGATGCTCCGCGTGCGGGGCCAGGGCGGACCCGGCGACGGCAGCCCCGACGAGCCCCCCCCCCGCAGGGCACCCCGATCGAGGCCCGCGTCCTGGCGCTGCTCGCCGGCGGCGCCACCACCGCCCGCGCGGCCCGCGAGACTGGCCTCACGACGGACGGCGTGACCTATCATCTACGGCGCCTGTCGGCCCGGTGGGACGCCGCGAACCGGACCGAACTGGTCGCCTGCGCCTACGCACTTGGGGTGCTGACGCCGGGGGTGTGGCCGCCGGTGCCTGTAACGGACGCCGACGAACGGCAGGCCGTCCCCGCTCCCTCCGGCGCACCGAAGCGGGCGAGGGTGTGCCACACCATCTTCAGGTCCTGGAGTTCGTAGCGACCGGTGCGGGCCGCGTCGCCGATGACCCTCGGGTCGATGACACCGCGCTCGGCGATGAGGGCACCTAGATCGGCGTACTCCTGACCCCGGTAGTCCGCGTGATGGTGCAGCTCCCGCACGGTGAGCCGGTATCCGGGGTGCCATTCGACGGGGCACGGCAGGCGCCGGGCGGCGGTCTCGACCGGGGTGCCTCGATAGCTCGCGTCCAGGACGAGGGCCTCCATGTCCCGGGCGAGGACGACACCGCCGTGCACCTGTGTCTCGATGTAGTCGTTCAGGGCGTCCTGTTCGTCTTCGTCGGCCTCGGCGAGCGCGATCAGGTTCATGCCGGAGGCGACGCCGAAGTCGGTCGGTTCGGCCGCGCTGTCCGGGTAGCAGAAGGTCGCGCGGGCGAGGGTCGAACCGCTCAGCCGGAAGTGCGAGGAGCCGAACCGCGGGGCGGCGCCGACCACTTGGCGCCGGAAGTTCAGCGCGCCGTACACCGGTCGCTCGGGTGCGGGCGCCTCGTCGTACGCACCGGCGAAGATCCGGCTCTCCCAGCGCCAACGGTCCCCGCCTGGGCGGGCGGTGAGGCCGCCGTTGCTGGTGCCGGTGACGAACTGCGAGTGATACGTGCCGTCTTGGGCCAGCGCGTCGAGGATGGGGCGGCCGGTCGCTGTCGCCGTACGGTCGGGGTGGAAGTTGAGCGTGATGCGGAGGCGCGGGTCGACGGGCGGACCCGAGGAGCCCTCGGCCACGTGCCGCAGTGCCCGTTCCTGCCGCGCACCAACGCCCCCGAAATCCATTGGCTCCTCCACCGCTCGCGTCACTACCCTGGACCAAAACCTAGACCCCCTAGGTTTCGGAAACAGGCACCACCCCAGCAGACATCGCCCCCACGGGCACCGCTTCAGGAGACTCTCCCATGAGATCACTCACCGAGCAGGACATCCGCAACTCGTTCATCAACTGCTCGAAGGGCGAGGCCAAGCGGCTCACGATCCCCCGCGATCTCGACACCCGCCCCTGGGCCGACCTGGACTTCCTGGGCTGGCGAGATCCCGGGGCACCCGACCGCAGCTACCTCGTCGCCGAGCGCTCGGACGACCTGATCGGCGTCACGCTCCGCTTCCCGTCCGCGCGGCGCGGCTTTCTGCACCGGAGCATGTGTTCGCTGTGCGTGACGACCCATCCGGGCGGCGGCGTCTCCCTGATGACCGCGCGCAAGGCAGGCCCGGCGGGCCGCGAGGGCAACTCGGTCGGCCTGTACATGTGCACCGACCTCGCCTGCTCCCTCTATGTGCGCGGCAGGAAGATCCCAGAGTCGGGCATCCGCATCGAGGAGAGCCTCACCGTGGAGCAGCAGATCGACCGGACGGTGGGCAATCTGACCGCGTTCCTGGACAAGCTGTACGTCTGACGTCAGCCCCGCCGCCCGCCCGGGATCACTCCTGCCCTACGGCGATCACGATCTTCCCCCGGTTGTCCCGCCGCTCCAGCCGCTCATGGGCGGCCCGCGCCTCGGCGAGCGGTACGACGGTCTCGATCGGCACCCGGTAGGTGCCCGCGGCCACCCGCTCCGCGAGTTCCCGCAGGTCCCCTCGGGGATCGTAACCGCCGTGGATCTGGAGGTTGGTGAGCTGGAAGCCGAGGATCGACGCGTTCTTCGGGTAGAAGTCGCGGGTGTCGACAGTGCTCGGCTCCAGGGCGACATTGGCGAGGGCGACGACCCGGCCGCCGTGCCCGATCTCGCGCAGGCTGCGCCCGAACGCCGGGCCTCCGACGGTGTCGAGGATGACGTCCGCGCCCCGCCCGCCGGTGAGCCGCAGCACCTCGTCGACCTCCGCGTCGTCGGGGCAGGAGGACGTGTCGAGGGTGGCGTGGGCGCCGAACTCCTCTGCCCAGGCTGCCTTTTCGGGTGATCCGGCGAGAGCGATGACCCGGGCGCCGGTCTCGGCCGCGATCTGTACGGCCGCGCTGCCGACCCCGCTCGCGGCGGCCTTCACGACCACCGTGTCCTCCTTGGTGACGCGGGCGAGGTGCCGCAGGCAGTACCAGGCCGACAGCCAGGCGACGGGCAGCGCGGCCGCGTGCGCGAGGTCGATTCCGTCGGGCAGGGCGGCGACCCGGGTGGCAGGGACGGCCGCCAACTCGGCATAGAAACCCGGAGAGTTGACGCCGTCGAGAGCCACGACCCGCTGCCCGACCGTGAAGCCGGTGACGCCCTCCCCCAGTGCGGCGACCGTCCCGGCTCCCTCCACTCCGGGGATCAGCGGCGGCTTCCCGGCCCGGTGGTAGTTCCCGGACCTGATCAGGGCGTCCGCTCGGTTCACGCCCGCCGCGGCGACCCGCACCAGGACCTGCCCGGGACCCGCGACCGGGTCGGGCACCTCGACCGGTACCAGCACCTCGGGCCCGCCGAACTCGTCGATCCGTACCGCACGCATACCGCACCTGCTCCCTGTCACGGCCACCGAACTCGGGCCGATCCGACGGACACCAGTTGAACTGGTGTCACCATGCGACACCGGACGAACCGGTGTCAAGGCGCGTCCGGTGCCGTCGGTCGCTACCAGCCACCCCTTGCGTACACCGCATGAACCGGTGTACGCGAGGTAAGCTCGCCGTCATGACCCTCCCGCTCACCTTCCCGTTCATCGGCGGACGCCCGTGCCTGAACTTCGTGGCGACCCTCGGCAAGCGGCACGGCACGCCCGTGGAGCGGCTTCCCGACCCGGCGGCCCTGGCCGGCTGGATCACGGAGGCGGAGCTGTCGGTGGGTGCCGAGCCGGTGCGGGTCACGGCCCGGGAGCTGGCGGACGCCCGCACCCTGCGCGAGGCGCTCTACCGTGTCGTACGGGACGCGATGGCCGGTCGGGAACCGGCGGCGGCCGATGTCGAGCGGGTCAACGAGGCCGCCGCGCGGCCGGATCTCGCGCCCCAACTGGGCGACCAGCGCTGGAAGTCGGCGCATCCGGCGCGCGCGGCGCTGGCGACGGTGGCCCGGGACGGCGTGCTGCTGGTGGGCAGTTCGCTGCTGGAGCGGGTGAAGGAGTGCGAGAACCCGGAGTGTTCGCTGCTGTTCCTCGACGACTCCCAGGCCCGCCGCCGCCGTTGGTGCTCGATGGACCGCTGCGGCAACCTCGCGAAGATCGCGGGCTATCGATCGCGCAGTCGGGCCGCCGTGACCGAGTGAAGTCGCACCATGCGGTGGTCCTGCGTATCGGGGTGGGGATTCCCTCAGGAACCGGCGGGTGTCCAGTGCGGGTCACAGCCGAGGAAGGCGAGGAGTGATTCGGCCCTGTCGTACGCGTCCGTCACCGCCAGCGCGGGCGCGAACACCTGGTAGGAGTCCTGGAGTTGGTCGGCAAGCCGGTCCGCGGCCGGCCAGATGCCCTCGGCCAGGTCCGCGCCCAGCGGCCGGTTCCGGCCGGTGGCCGCCGCGATGTCCCAGGCGTGCACGGCCGCGTCCATGGCGGCCGTGGCCGCGGCGAGCGGGAGGGGCAGCGGGCCCAACGGCGTCGGCACCTGGTCGGCGCCGGCGAGCAGGTGCGCATAGCCGTCCGCCACCGCGCGGAGCACCTTGTCGAGTTCGGTGACCTGGTCCCCGTCCAGGACCTGCCGTACCGTCCACTCGGTGCACGGCGTCGGTGCCGACCAAGCCGCCTCGGGCGCGGCGGCGACCACCTCGCGCAGATAGTCGTGCGAGCGGGTCAGTACCTCGATGCCCTGGATGTTCGTCATGAACGTTCCCCTCCCCGTCACTCTGTCCGGTGCCGACAGTCCAGGACGGCTTGCGGACAGTTACTGTCCTCAAGAGAAACGTTCGGCGCATCTGGTGAGAGGGAATAGGCCAAGGATGCGAGATGTCCGGGAGTGGTCGGCGCCACTGGTGCGGTTCGTGGGGCGGCACCGGGACCCGGTGGCCGTCCAGACGCTGCGGTCGGCGGCCGCGGCGACGGTCGCGTACGTCGTCGCACTGCGCCTGAGCCCCGAGCCCGCCCCGCTGACCGCTCCACTGACCGCACTCCTCGTCGTCCAGGTCACGCTCTACGCCACCCTCACCAACGGCATCCGCCGCGTGAACGCCGTGGTCGCGGGCGTCCTCGTCGCCATCGCCTTCAGCCTGCTGGTCGGTCTGACCTGGTGGAGCCTGGCCCTGCTGATCGTGGCCGCGCTGGTGGTGGGGCGGCTGGTGCGGGTCGACGAGTACGTGCCCGAAGTGGCGATCAGCGCGATGCTGGTCCTCGGGGTCACCACGGTCGGGAACACGGCCTGGGCGCGGGTGGTGGAGACACTCATCGGCGCGGTCGTCGGACTCGGCTGCAATCTGCTGCTGGCTCCCCCGGTGTGGGTGGACGAGGCCGGCGAGTCGATCGAGGGGCTGGCCCGTCGGCTGCGGCGGCTGATGCGGCGCATGGGCGAGGAGGCGGCGGGCCGCACACCCGTCGACCACGCCACCGCCCGGCTGCACGAGGCGCGCCGGCTCGACCACGACATCGTCGAGGTGGACGCGGCCCTGCGGCAGGCCGAGGACAGCCTGCGGCTCAATCCGCGCGTACGGGAGGGGCTGCTGCACCGGGTCGTGCTGCGGACCGGCCTGGACACCCTGGAGATCTGCACGGTCGTGCTCCGTGTCCTCGCGCGCACCTTCACCGACCTCGCGAAACAACGCGACCCCGAGCCGCTGTTCGCACCGCCGACGGGCGCCGCCGTAGAACAGTTGCTGTCCGAGATCGGTGACGCCGTGGTCAGTTTCGCGGTGCTGGTGACCACCGATGTGACGGTGAGCGCCGAGTCCGCGGAGTCACGGCTCACCGCCGAGCTGCACACGGCCGCCGCGACCCGCGACAAGCTGGCCCAGCTGCTCCTGGAGGAGGTCCAGCGCGACGCGGCCCAGTGGCAGCTGCTGGGTGCCATGCTGACCGAGGTCAACCGCATGCTGGACGAGCTGGACACCGAGCACCGCTCGCGCCGGCTCCTTGAGGAACTCGACCGATGCGCCGCTGAACAGCGGGAACGCCTGCCGTGGCTGACCTGGCTGCGCGAGCGGGTGGGCGTGCCGGATCGGCTGCGCAGGAACCGGGGAGAGGGCGCCGATCGTTCTAGGTGACGAAGTCACCGGAGACCTCGGCGACCGAACAGGGGGCGGGCGCATGACCGACAGCACCGTACGGATCGACGGGAACACCTTGCGGCTGCCCGGTGGTGTGGCGGTGCGGTTCGTCCGCACGCTACGGCTGCCGGAGACGGGCACGCATCCGTTGCCACCGGGGCTCGGCGAGTTCCCGGTCCGGCGGGTCGCGGACTTCCCGGACACCGTGCCCGCGGAGTGGCGGGCGCGGGGCGGGGTGATGCTGCCGGTGTATCTGCGCGAGGCGATGTGGCTGAGCTTCGCGGGCACACGGGAGCCGGCCGCGCTGCAGGTCGGGGTCGGCAAGGTGTGCGCGGTGTCGGGCGAGCCGTGGAGCGACCGGCTGTCCCGGGACCCGCAGAACTACGTGGTGCTGCCCCGCCAGCCGTGGCTCGACGGCATCAACTCCGGCAAGGGCACGGTCCGCCAGTTCGTCGCGGTCCCGCTCGGCCTCGGCGCGACCGTCGAGGGGCAGGTCACGGGCGAGGAGGTGTGGGGCGGCGTCCAGCTCCAGGCCTTCCCGCTCGACGAACGGGAGTTGGCCACGTGGCGCGAGGCGGAGCGACGCCGGTCGCAGCGGTCCCGCGCGCGTACGACGGCCCTGCCGACCGGTGGCTACGGCAGCGTGCCCGCCATGCCGATGATGGCCGCGCCCGGCGCTCCGCCGGCACCGAGCCCCCGAGCCACCGCCATGGGACTCGGAGTCGGCGGTTCGATGCGCCAGGAGGTCTACGAGGACGACCGCCCGCTGACGTCCTGGGCCGAGGAGCCCGCCGGACGGGTCTTCGTGCACCTGGTCACGCCCCCGGAGTGGCGCCGCATCACCGGCGAGGCCCCACCGCCGTCGCCGGTGGACCGTGCCGCGTACACCCGGGCGGGGCTCCCCTGGTTCGACTACTACGACCAGGACGCCGAGGATCTCGCCCCCGCCGACACCCTGGGCGCGGTGCAGCCGGTCGGCGACTGGCTGGGCGACGACCACGAACCCTGGCAGGAGCCCGCGGCCGACCAGGTGCAGCCCCTCAAGGACGCGCAGGGCAAGCCGGTGGAGGACGGCGACTGGTAGTCCATCACCGGGCAGCCGACTGGGCAGGTCACCCACCCGACGCTCGTTGCACTGGATGCAACGCCCGTTGCCGTTCTTGCGCTCAACGGCCCCCGCACGCCAAGGTTGCTGTGACGACCGAGGCGAGCGACGACCTGAGGGTGTGGGCATGACGAGTGGTGCGGAGGCGTCACGCGAGGGCTGGAGCAGGCGCCGTTTCATCGGCGCCCTGGGCGGAACCGCGGCGGTCATCGCGGTCCCCGCACCGGCCGCGGCGCCGGCGGACCCCGATTCGTCCCGTACGACCACGCCGGAACCGTCGGCCGCGAAGGCACCGGCACCCGACGCACGCCGTAAGGGCAAGGGCTCCGGCCCCCGCCCCCTCTACATCGGCACGTACACCTCGGTCGACGGCGGCGGCAAAGGCATCGGCCTCGCCACCTACGACACGTCGACCGGGCAGATCACCGGCGCGGGCACCCTCACCGGGGTCTCCGATCCGTCGTACCTCACCGTGCACCCCGACGGCCGCACGCTGTACGCGGTCGACGAGCAGACGGCCGGCGCGGTGACCGCCGTAGGCCTGGCGGACCGTACGATCCTCGGCGCCCGGAACACCGGCGGCGCGGGCCCCTGCCATCTGTCCGTGCACCCCACCGGCCGCTGGCTGCTCAGCGCCAACTACACGTCCGGCAGTGTGGCCGTGCACCCGATCGACGCCTCGGGCGCGCTCGGCGAGCGCACGGCGCTGGCCAAGCACTCCAGTCCGCAGCCGGGTCCGGGGCAGGACGGCCCTCACGCGCACCAGTTCGTGACGAGTCCCGACGGCGGTCATGTCCTCGCCGTCGACCTGGGCACCGACACGGTCTACACCTACCGCCTGGACACCACGAAGGGCACGCTCACCGAGGTCTCGCAGGCGCACACCCGCGCGGGCGCGGGCCCACGCAGCCTCACGTTCCACCCCGGCGGCCGGTACGCCTACCTGGCCAACGAGGTCGACGACACCGTCGCGGTCTGCGCCTACAACCCGGCCACGGGCGCCCTCTCGATCGGCGACCCGCAGTCCAGCGGCAGCACGGGCAGCGCCACCAACTACCCGGCGCAGATCCTGGTGACGTCGAACGGCGCGTACGCCTTTCTCGCCAACCGCGGTGACAACTCCCTGGCCCGGTACGCCGTCGAGGCGGACGGCGCCCGGCTCAGGCTGCTGGGCACGGTGCCGGTGTCCGGTGACTTCCCGCGGCAGATCGCTCTCTCGCCGGACGGGACACTGCTGTTCGCCGCGAACCAGAAGTCGAGCACGGTCAGTGTGTTCCACGTGGACGACAGCACGGGTCGACTGCGGCTCGCGGGCGAGCCGTTCGCGTCACCGGTCGCCGTCTGTGCGCTGCCGCTGTAGGGGGCGCGGGCAGGACGCGGCGCTGGCCTGGGTGAGCAGCACATGCATGCGCTCGGTGAGGTGGGCGACCGTGTCGGCGGGCGCGTGGAACGGCAGGCGTACGTCGCCGTGGGCGCGGGCGCGCTCGATGCGCAGGGTCAGTCCGTGCCGGTCGACGGCGAGGGGCTGGACGCGAACCGCGCCGTGCAGGCTGTCGGGTTCGACGAGCCGGGTGAGCCGCTCGACCGCGTCGGAGTGGCAGTCGGCGAGATGGGTCAGCAGCTGAGCCTCGGCCAGGGCCAGCGGGTCGGGTTCGGCGGCGGCGAACTCGTCGAGGTCGATGACGACCGCGCCGGTCGCCGGGCGCAGCACCACGCGCGTTGCCCGGAAGGCGAGTTGACCCTCATCGGGCACGAACCACCCGGCCAGCCACAGCCGGGCCCGGATTCGGTTGCGCACGGGGACGGGCGCGACGTCCGCGAACTCCAGGACGGCGGACGGCTCTCCGCGGGGCGCGCAGATCGCGGCCGCCAACAGGGCGCTGTCCTCGGGCACTTGCAGGACTACCCGGCCGTCGTCGTCCACACTGTGCGCACCGACGAACTCCTCACGACCGCCCTCCGCGGTCACCGCGCAGGACCATGCGGCGGCGAGCACCGAGCGGGCCCGCTCGGCCGCGGCAGGCACGGCCGTCCACGTCTGGCTGTCACCCATCCCTGAACCTCCTTAGGTAAGCCTTGCCTAACCTATCGAAGATCGGAGCGCACGCCAACCACGCCACGCAATCTCTCCACCAAGTCGTCCAGGACGAGTTCCGAGCGACTCCAGGACGCGTTCAGGGCGAGATGACGCCCAACAGGGCCCGCGCACACAGATCGCGCACCTGTTCCCGGCTCAACTCCGGCCCCCGCAGCCACTCCAGACAGACGGCGGTGGTGAAGGCCAGCCAGCCGCGCACCGCGAGCTTCGCGTCGGGCCGCTCCGCCACGGCCGGCCCGAACTCGGGATCCGCGGCCAGCGCGGCCAGGATCTGCCGCTCCTGCGCCGCCAACGCCCGCTGATAGACCCGCCGTACGGTCTGGTCCCCCGCCGCGTCGGCGCGGTGGAAGGCGCGATAGCCGTGCGCGTGGCTGTGCACGTACTCCAGATACGTGTCGAGGGCGGCGGCCAGTTGCTCACGGGCCGGTACGCCCGGCACGGCCGCCGTCATCCGCAGCATCCGCTCGCTCTCGCGCTCGACGACGGCCGCGAAGAAGTCCCGCTTGGTCGGGAAGTAGTGGTAAAGCAGCCCGCGGGAGACGCCGGCGATCTCGGCGACCTGCTCGATCCACACGTCGTCGTAGGGATCCTCGGAGAACAACCGCGCGCCCACCGTGAGGAGTTGCTCCCGGCGCTCCTCGGTGCTCAGCCGGCGGCGCGTGCGCTCACCCTGATTGGCGGCCATTCCCGCACTTTACTTGACGTCGGTTCAACAACGGGATCAAACTGAAACCTGTTATTGAACCCACGTACAACAGGCTCAATCTGCCGCAGGATCAAGGGAGATCGCGTCATGGCGGAGACGACCACGGCGACGCCGACCGCGCTGCCGAAGGGATTCCGGAGCGCCGAGCAGGGCTGGCCCCACCTCGACCGCATCCCGCATCCCCCGCGCCGGGTCCCGCTGCTCGGTGACGTCCTGGGCGCCGACCGCCGCACTCCCCTCCAGGACACGCTCCGCTACGCCCGCCAACTGGGCCCGGTCTTCCGGCGGAAGGCCTTCGGCAAGGAGTTCGTGTTCGTGTGGGGCGCCGACCTGGTCGCCGACATGGCGGACGAGTCACGGTTCGCCAAGCATGTCGGCCTGGGGGTCGCGAACCTGCGGCCCGTAGCCGGGGACGGCCTGTTCACGGCGTACAACCACGAGCCCAACTGGCAGTTGGCACATGATGTGTTGGCCCCCGGCTTCAGCCGCGAGGCGATGGCCGGCTACCACCCGATGATGCTGTCCGTGGCCGAGCGGCTCACCGACCACTGGGACCGCGAACTCACCGCCGGACGACCGGTGGACGTGCCCGGCGACATGACCAAGCTGACCCTGGAGACGATCTCGCGCACCGGCTTCGGCCACGACTTCGGTTCCTTCGAACGCGACCGCCCGCACCCCTTCGTGACGTCGATGGTGGGCACGCTCAGCTACGCGCAACGCCTCAACTCCGTACCGTCGCCGCTGGCCCCGCTCCTGCTGCGGACCGCGACCCGCCGCAACGAGGCGGACATCGCCTACCTCAACCGCACGGTGGACGAGATGGTGCAGGCCCGCCGCCAGGCGAGCGGGACCGGCGACGGCGACCTCCTCGACCGAATGCTCGACACGGCCCACCCGGAGACCGGCGAGCGCCTCTCCCCCGAGAACGTCCGCCGCCAGGTCATCACCTTCCTCGTCGCCGGCCACGAGACGACCTCGGGCTCCCTGTCCTTCGCGCTGCACTACCTCGCCCGTCACCCGGAGATCGCGGCCCGCGCCCGCGCCGAGGTGGACCAGGTGTGGGGCGACACCGAGGCCCCCGGCTACGACCAGGTCGCCAAGCTGCGCTACGTCCGCCGGGTGCTCGACGAGTCGCTACGGCTGTGGCCGACGGCGCCCGCGTACGCCCGCGAGGCCACCCGGGACACCGAACTGACCGGGGTCCACCCGATGCGCCGAGGCGCCTGGGCGCTGATCCTCACGCCGATGCTGCACCGCGACCCCGAGGTGTGGGGCGCGGATGCCGAGGAGTTCGACCCGGACCGCTTCGACGCCAAGGCCGTACGCTCCCGCGCCCCGCACACCTTCAAGCCGTTCGGGACGGGAGCGCGGGCGTGCATCGGCCGCCAATTCGCCCTGCACGAGGCGACGTTGGTCCTCGGCCTGCTGCTGCGCCGCTACGAACTGCGCCCCGACCCGGCGTACCGGCTGCGCGTGACCGAGCGTCTGACGCTGATGCCGGAGGGCCTGCGCCTGCACCTCGACCGCCGCCACGCGGCAGCGGCCCCCGCACCGGTCACGGTTCCCGACGAGGTGCGGTCAGAGCCCCGCTGTCCAGTGCACGGGACGGACGACTGACTCCGGCAACCTGGTCCCGGCGCTTCCCCGGGCCGCGTTGACCTGAGGCTGGGTGAGGAAGAAGGCGCCGGTCAGATCCGCGTCCGTGAGATCGGCGTCCCGCAGATCCGCACCGATCAGATCCGCACCGCGCAGGTCGGCCCCGGTGAGATCGGCAGCGATGAGACAGGCACCGCGCAGAGTGGCCCCGCTCAGATCGGCGCCCCTGAGCCGGGCACCCATGAGGTCGGCACCCCGCCGCTCCTTCTTCTTGCCCCGCGCCCCGGCCCGCACCAGCTCACTGGTCCTCAGCAGCAGCACGTTGACCTCCTGCCGATGCGCGCCCACGTCCAGTGCGGCGAGCTCTTCGGGGGTCCCGCGCGTGAGTTCCTCGGTACGGCCGAGGGCCCGGCGCAGGTCGGGGTGGACCGGGCCGGCGGCGGGCAGGGTCAGCGCCTCGGTCAGGTACCGGAGCAGTTCATGAAGCTGCCGTACGACGGGAAACACGTCGAACATCCGCCGGGCCTGCTCCCGGGGAGCCGTACGCCAGTCCTGTCCGCCGAAGGTGACCTGGGAGACCTGCTGCCCGGCGCCGAAGCAGTCGTAGACCGTGCAGCCGGTGAAGCCGCTGGTCCGGAGCTTCGCGTGGATACCGCAGCGGTGATCGCCCTGAAGATTCGGGCACGGCGTCCCGGCGGCCTTGTCGAGCGCGAAGTCGGCCGAGGCGGCGAAGGGCAGTGCCACACAGCACAGCCCGAAGCAGCGCTCGCAGTCTCCGCGGAGGTCGGAGAGGGCCGCTATGTGATCTTCCATGCCGTTCAGCGTACTGACCCGGTCGCATCGAGGCGGGCCAGCCGATCCGGATCGGACAGGATGTACATCTCGGTGATCCGCCCGTCGGCGACGGTGACGCCCATGACCGAGAGGACCTGCCCCTCGGAGGCGTTGACGACGCCCACCGAGCCGTTGACCAGGGCGAGTCGGGCGTGGCGGGCGAACGGGGCGAACAGGAGCGCCTGTTCGGCGACCGCGCGTGCGCCGCGCATCGCCTTGGACGCGGCCGCGCCCCGTACGAGGGCTCCGGAGTCGGCGCGCAGGGCCACGTCCGGGTGGAGGAGGGCGACGAGGGCGTCGAAGTCGCCCTCGCGGGCGGCGGCGAGGAATGCCTCGACGATCTCGCGCTGGCGGGCGAGGTCGGGGTCGGTCGACGGGCTCGCGCCCTGGACCCGGCGGCGGGCTCTGCTGACCAGTTGGCGGGTCGCGGCCGAGCCGCGTTCCACGATCGGGGCGATGTCGTCGAAGGGCACCGCGAACATGTCGTGCAGGACGAACGCGAGCCGTTCGGCGGGTTCCAGGGTCTCCAGGACGACGAGGAGGGCGAGGCCCACGGAGTCGGCGTGGAGTACTTCCGCCTCCGGATCGAGTTCCGTGAGGGGTCTGATCAAGGGGTCAGGGACGAAGGTCTCGGTGAAGGTCTCGTCCATGGGGTCCTCGCGGCGTGACGAACGGGAGCGCAGCAGGTCGAGGCAGACCCGGCCGACGACCGTGGTCAGCCAGCCGCCGAGGTTCCTGATGTCGTCCGCGTCGGTCCGGCTGAGCTTCAGCCACGTCTCCTGGACGGCGTCCTCCGCCTCCGGCACGGAGCCCAGCATGCGGTAGGCGACCGCGCGCAGCCGACCCCGGTGTGCCTCGAAGCGGTCCGCCAGAAGGTCCTCGTCGTTCATACCGTCCCCGTGATCGATTCTCGCCCGCGGCCGGTCGTTCGACGGCGCGCTGGACGTACTGAAGGATATTGACGGAGCCTGCGCGCGACGGCATGATGACCGACTGCGTGGCCTACGCCGAACCTCCCACGACCGTCCCCGGCACGGTCTCCCAGCGGAGGCAAAGGGACCAGTGTCTCAGGTCGTTGTCGCAGCCCGATCGCCTCGGGCGAGGTTGCCGGGGAGCCGTCGCTCAAGGCGTGGAAGGCCGCGATGACAGCCCGTAGGAACTTCAAGCGCCAGGTGCGCGCCCGCGCCGCCAAGACCGGCGAGTCCTACACGACCGCCCTCCGGCACTTCCGTCCGACTCCATCAGGAGACGTCATGCCGGAAGCAAGGAACCCCAAGCGCGTGCGGCTCGCCGTGGCGCAGACCCCCGTACGCGAAGACCCCCGAGACGTCGAAGCGCTCCGCGAGAGCGGGCGTGAGGTCCGTGCGCTGATGCGCGAGGCCGGTGCTCAGGGAGCGCGGATCGTGCACTTCCCGGAAGGCGCGATCTGCTTCCCCAACAAGTACGTCATGTCCGTCGACGGCCCGGACGCGGTCGGCCCCGCGGACTGGGACCGGTGCCAATGGCCGGTGCTCCAGGCCGAGTTGGCCGCGATCGCCGAGCTGGCCCGTGAGCTGCGGTTGTGGACGGTGGTCGCGGCGGCGCACCGTCTGACGGGCCCGAACCGTCCGCACAACAGCCTCTACGTCATCTCCGATCGCGGCGAGGTCGTCACACGCTACGACGAGCGCCTGCTGTCGAGGACGAAGGTCTCGTACATGTACTCGCCGGGCGTCTCACCGGTGACCTTCGACGTCGACGGGGTGCGCTTCGGCTGCCTGCTCGGCATGGAGATCCACTACCCGGAGCTGTTCGCGGAGTACGAGAAACTGGACGTCGACTGCGTCCTGTTCTCCACCAGTGGCACCCCGGGCAACACCGCCGCCCAGGCCCAGGGCCACGCCGCGGTCAACAGCTACTGGGTCAGCCTGTCGGTGCCCACGCAGCACAGCGGCACCGCGCCGTCCGGGATCGTCGCCCCCAACGGCGACTGGCTCGCGCGGTGCCCTTCGGACGACTCGCCGTCGGTGGCCGTGGTGAACCTCGACGACAGTTCGGAGGCCGCCGCCGACGCGGTGAACTACGCACGTCCCTGGCGTCGTGAGGCGCGGGCGGGCGTCTACACCGAGCACCACGTGACCGACCCGCGCAGCGAGGACCGGACAGCGGCCTTCTAACTCCCGGTGTTGAGCGGCCCGTTGGGCAACCTCTTGCCCGGCAGGCCGCTCAATAGCGTTGCGCCTTCGCCAACTTGGGGGTCAGCACCGGCTCCGGCGGCTTGGCGCTGATGGCGACCGGCTGGGCCTTCGCGCCGGGGGCCAGGTTCTCGGCGCCGACGTAACGGGTCTCCACCACCTTCCCCGAGGAGTCGAGGAAGTCGACCTGGACGGCGTAGGACGCCTTCTTGTCGGTCTTGTTGGTGATGGTGACGACGACGGCGAGCAGGCCGCTGGTCTGAGCGCGCGGTTTTCCGGTCATGGCCACGTCCGACATCGCGTTGCCCTGGCCCTCGACGTCCTTGAGTTCGTTCTGGGCGTCCTTGCTCGCGCGGGCCACTTCCGACGACACGGAGGCCTCGAATGAGGACGCGGCCGCCGACGCGGAGGACGCCACGGCCGAGGCCGCCGCACGGGCCGACGCGACCGCCGACGACGCGGCCGACTTCAGGGGCGACGGTGTCATCCCCGAGAAGGAGGCCGTGTCCGGGGTCGATACCTGCGAGCTGCTGCCGGAGGTGTCGTTGTCGTCGCCGCACGACACCAGCGCGACCGTGCTCGCCGCGACGACGGCGAGGACCAGGGCGGCCGGGCGGGCCCGGCGGAGCGACTTGCTGTTCAGTGGCTTGGTATTCATCGAAATGAACCTTATGTCGGAACTTTCGATGCGGCACATCACCGAGGGCCACCGGGTGACGGGCCCGCCCCGCCTGCCTCGCGGGCGTTACCTCGCGAACAGCTCGAACGACACCGCCGGCTTTCCGCCGACCTCTCCCCGGTGATCGTCGCCCACTTGGTCAGGAGCTCGCG
Source organism: Streptomyces sp. P5F9 (assembly GCF_057961495.1). Taxonomy (NCBI): domain Bacteria; kingdom Bacillati; phylum Actinomycetota; class Actinomycetes; order Kitasatosporales; family Streptomycetaceae; genus Streptomyces; species Streptomyces sp. P5F9. The sequence goes on from NZ_JBXVPZ010000004.1 coordinate 53,435, forward strand.
GGCGTACGTCTCCGGGTCCTCGTCCGTCAACGCCTCGATGTACGTGCGGTGTTCGAGCAGGGAGCGCACCCCGCGTTCCAGGCCGGAGGCCGCGTCCACGGCTCCAGGCCCTGGTCCCGGAATTCCGGGAAGATCCATCGGTTGCCCGCGTCGCCGGCCGCGTCGAGGGTGGCCCGGCCCACGGCGACGTGGTCGGGGGTGTTCCAGGCGATGCCGTACTCGATGACGCCGTCCCGGTGGTCGAGGAACTCCACCTCGCTCACGCCCACGACCGCCGCACTGGCCCGCTGCTCGCGTTCCCGGAGCGGGGGGCTCTACGCCTCGTCCCGCGTGAGGGCGAGCAGCCGGTCCAGGACGCGCGGGCCGCCCGCCCGCACCCCGTCGTGCTCGAACTCGTCGGTGACCCAGGTGCGCAGGCCGCGGATCGTGCGGGCGGTCTGGAGCGAGTGGGCCGCGTCGACGTACATGTCGTCGTGGTAGACGGCCGCGGCGACCGGGACCTCGTTGACGGCGAGGCGCGCGGGGTCGTAGAGGGGCTGCCAGCCAGGGTGGGCGGCGAGGAGTTCGGCGGTCTCGCGGAGCGGGCGCAGGGCGGGGTCGCAGTCGAACATCCAGGGGTGGATGGACTCGCCGGTGAAGAGGAGGGGGCTGTCGCCCGCAAGGGTCTTGGCGGCGTCGAACTGCGGGAACTCGGCGCGGACGCGCTCCGCGGACCAGGCGGTGGGCCGGTCGTCCTGGCCGTAGACCGACTCGTGGACGAGGGCGTACAGGGGGTGGCCGGCGTAGGAGAGGGAGTTCTGGACCTCTTCCTGGAACGCGTCGGAGAGTTCGTGGCCGCTCGGGGTGCGGACGAAGGCGTTCTCCAGGAGGAAGTGGAGGCGGTGGCTGCCCTCGCTGCCGCCGAGCATGATGCCGAGGGACTGGAAGGCCTCGGCGGTGAGCCGGTAGCCGTTGGGGAGGACCGGCTCGTGCCGCATCAGGTGCTCGGCGATGCGGCGGGCGCGTTCAACGTCCTGCGGGTAGCGGTCGTAGTGGGCGGCGACCTTGCGTTCGATGCGCGGGTAGGCGGCGCGGTAGACGTCGTCCGCGTGGGCGTCGAGGGACGGGAGGCCACCGGTGAGGACGGCGGCGCGCAGGCCCTCGGGGGCCGTGGACAGGTAGTTCACCGTGCAGAAGCCGCCGAAGCTCTGGCCCAGGACGGTCCAGGGGGCGCCGCCGGTGAGGGCGGGGCGGATCGTCTCGCAGTCCCGGACGATCGAGTCGGCGCGGAAGTGCGTGAGGTGCTCGGCCTGCTCGGCCGGCCCGCCGCGCAGCGGGAGCGTCTGCCGGGTGAGCGGGGTGGAGCGGCCGGTGCCGCGCTGGTCGAGGAGGAGCACGCGGTAGTCGTCGAGCGCTCGGCCGAGCCAGGCCTGCCTGCCGACGAAACGATTCGCCCCGAAACCGGGTCCGCCCTGGAGGTAGAGCAGCCACGGCAGGTCCTCGCGCTGCGCCTTGTCGCTCGCGACGACCTCACGGGCGTAGAGCTCGATGGTCTCTCCCGTGGGGTCCTCGTGGTTGAGGGGCACGGTGAAGTGGCGGTCGGTGAGGACGACGCCGGGCTGGCGGTAGCTGACGGACAACGGGTCTCCAGGGACGGACGATTTACGGGCCGCGTCACATCTCAGCACATGCGCGTCCGATATCCGACCCCCTGGATCATGAAATCCTGTTGATCGCTACTGACCGACCGGTCAGCGGGCGGCGAGGCTGGAGCGGCGCACCACCAGTTCCGGCTGGAGCACGACCCGCCGGTGCTCGTGCGGGCGAGCCGTCGTGTCCGCCTCCGCCTCCGTCTCCTCCAGGAGCAGCTCGGCGGCCAACGCGCCCATGGTGACGGCCGGTTGACGGACCGAGGTGAGCGGTACGGCTGCCGCCGCCGCGAACTCGATGTCGTCGTAGCCGACGATCGCGAGGTCGTCGGGGACGCCGACCCCGGCCGCGTACATGGCCTGGAGCACGCCGAGGGCGAGGAGGTCGTTGGCGCAGAAGACGGCCGTCGGGCGATCGGCGAGGCCGAGCAGCCGGGCGCCGGCGTCCCGCCCGGCGGCCACGTCGAGCCGGTCGGTGGGCAACTCGCGCAGCGCGTCGGGGTCGAGACCGGCCTCCGCGAGCGCGTTCTTCGCACCGGTACGGCGGTCCCGCACCTGATTGAAGCCGGGCGGGCCGCTGACGTACGCGATGGAACGGTGCCCCGCGTCGACCAGGTGCCGCACGGCGAGCGCGCCGCCGGCGACGTCGTCGACGGAGACCGAGCACTCGGTGGTGCCCTCGGCGACGCGGTCGACGAGCACGAAGGGGATGCCGTGCCGGCGGAACGACTCGATGTTGCGTCCCGTCGCGTCCGCCGGGGTCAACAGCACGCCCCGCACCCGCTGTTCGGCGAAGAGCGAGAGGTAGTCGGCCTCCTCGACGGGGCTCTGCGCACTGTTGCAGACCATCACGCCGAGCCCGGATTCGCGCGCGGCCCGCTCGGCGCCGCGGGCCACGTCCACGAAGAACGGGTTGCCCATGTCGAGGACGAGCAGCCCCATGATCCGGCTGCGCCCGGCGCGCAACTGGCGCGCGGACTCGCTGCGGACATAGCCGAGGCGGTCGATCGCGGACAGCACCCGGGCCCGGGTCTCCGTGGCGACGGTGTCCGGGCGGTTGATGACGTTCGAGACCGTGCCGACGGAGACTCCGGCGGCGCGGGCGACGTCCTTGATACCCACCGGCTGGGCCATCAGGCGGAGACCTCCAGGGTGACGTGGGACGGCGGGCAGGTCTTCACATTACCGTCATGACCTTTGACGACTCCGGCGACCGTCCCGGTCACGCGGGCAGGGCGAAGTCGACGACGTGGAGTGCCGAGGGGGTCGTACCGCTCGACTTCTCCTGGTACATGAACGACAGCACGTTGTCCGCCTTCACCCGCAGTTCGTCGATGACGACCTCACCGAACGCGTTCAGGTCGCTTCCGTCGTACAGCAGCGCCCAGTCGGTGTACCCGGAGGACTTCGAGGCGCCGGCGATACGGCCGTAGGGCAGGACCGCGTAGGCGTTGTCGTACTTGTCCAGGACCAGCTTGGTGCGCTGGCTGGAGTTGAGCGCGAGGGGGATCTCGGTCTTCTGCCAGGTGCCCGACGAGTTCTTGCGGACGTGGAAGGCACGGCCGTTGGCGGTGCGGTCGGCGACGTAGTCGGTTGTGCACTGGCCGAAGCGGCCGGGGACGTAGCTGATGATCGCGTGCGGGAGGCCGGTGGAGTCGGTGGACTGGCTCTCCTGGTTCATCAGCGAGTGGTCGGGGTTGAGCGAGTCGACGACCAGGCCGGCGTCCGTGACGGCGACGGTGTCCGAACTGCCCGTCGTTCCTACGACCGTTCCGGCGTCGTTGCGCCAACTGCGGCCCCGGTCGGTCGAGTAGACGTAGCCGGTGTCGTGGTTGGTGATGCCGCCGCTGCTGCACATCACGGCGGCGGACTGCTCGCGCCAGGTGAAGAAGGAGTGCAAACGGCCGTTGACGTCGTAGTCGATGCCGTGCAGGTACATGTTGCGGGCGGTGCTGGAGCCGTGCGTGCTCGTGTAGGTGCCGGTCGAGCTGGTCCACTCCCCCAGCGCGGTCCAGGTCGAACCGTCGTACTCGGCAAGGGCGTTGCGGCCGTTTCCGGAGATGCCGGCGCGGTAGCTGAGCTGCAGCTTGCCCTCGGGGGTGGCGATGAACTGGGGGTAGGTGAACTGGGTGGTGAGGGCGACGCCGTCCAGCGTGGTCTGTACGGCGCCGAAGACGGACGAACTCCACGCGGTGGACACCGGGTTGTCGAGGAGGCCGGCGACCGACTTGACGTAGGAGAAGCCGTCGCTGTGGGAGTCCATGTTGAGGTGCAGACGTCCGTCCACCTTGGAGACGCCCATCGAGATGACGTTGTGGGAGTCGTCGCTTTTGAGCTGGTGGGAGAGGGTGACCGTGGACCAGGTGGAACCGCCGAGGACGCGGCGGGCGACCACCGCGTACTTGGTGGACGTGTACCAGGCCGCGTACTGGTAGCCCTTGTAGGTCAACAGGCCGTTCTTCTGGAACGAGTTGTTGTTGACCAGGCCGTCGTAGGAGACGAAGTAGACGGCGGTGGCGTCGAGTTGGGTGCTGCCGGTCTTGCTGACCGAGGGGCCGGTCGCGGCCCGGGCGGTGCCTGCGGCGAAGGCCTGGGTGGTCGCGGCGCCCAGGAGGGCGGCGCCTGCGAGCAGTGTGCGTCTTCTCATCTCGGGAGACTCCGTTGTCATGCGAGGTGGAATACTTCGGTGAGCGGTTTCATGGCCTCGTCGGGACGGGCGCCGTCCAGGGATTCGAAGAACGGCGCCATCTCCGCCTGCCAGCGGGCGTTGATGTCGGTGGCTTCCATGCCGGCCTGGGCGGCGGCGAAGTCCTCGGTCTCCAAGTAGCCGACCAGCAGGCCGTCTTCACGCAGGAAGAGCGAGTAGTTGTGCCAGCCAGTGGCCGAGAGTGCGTCGAGCATCTCGGGCCACACGGCGGCGTGCCGCTCGCGGTACTCGTCGAGGCGGTCCGCCCGGACCTTCAGCAGGAAACACACGCGGTGCATCAACACCCCTTTGGGGAAAAGGGACTTCAGAACTCTCGGAATCTTCGGGACTAGAAGTTGAACTGGTCGATGTTCTTCGCGTCGAAGACGGTCGGCTTGCCGAGGCTGATCACGCCGTCCTTGCCGATGGTGTACGACGTCCCGCCGGCCTTGAAGGTCTCGCCCTCCTTGCCGGTGATCTGCCCCGACACCAGCGCCACCGCCGTCTGCGCGGCGAGGGCGCCGAGCTTCGCCGGGTCCCACAGCTCGAAGCCGTCGACGGTGCCGTTCTTGACGTACTTGCGCATGTCGTTGGGGGTGCCGAGGCCGGTCAGCTTGACCTTGCCCTTGTACTTGGAGCCGGAGAGGTACTGGGCGGCGGCCTTGATGCCGACGGTGGTCGGGGAGATGATCCCCTTCAGGTTCGGGTGCTCCTGGAGGAGACCCTGGGTCTGCTGGAAGGACTGCTGGGCGTCGTCGTTGCCGTAGGCGACCTTGACCAGCTTGATGTTCTTGTACTTCGGGTCCTTCAGCTCCTCCCTCATGAAGCCGATCCAGGTGTTCTGGTTCGTCGCGGTCTGCGCGGCCGACAGGATCGCGATCTCGCCCTTGTAGCCGATCTGCTGGGCGAGCAGCTGCACCTCGGTGCGGCCGAGGTCCTCGGCGCTGGCCTGCGAGACGAAGGCGTTGCGGCACTCCGGGTTGGTGTCGGAGTCGTAGGTGACGACCTTGATCTTGTTGCTCATCGCCTGCTTGAGCGCGGTGCACAGGGCACCCGGGTCCTGCGCGGACACGGCGATCGCGTTCACCTGCTGCTGGGTGAGCGTGTTGACGTAACTCACCTGGCCGGCGGTGTCGGTGGCACTGGTCGTGCCCACCTCCTTGTACTTCTCGCCCAGTTCGGTGAGGGCCTTCTCGCCGCCCTTGTCGGACGTGGTGAAGTACGGGTTGTTGACCGCCTTCGGCAGGAAGGCGACGGTGAGCCCTTTCTTGAGCGCGGCACTCGGGTCCGCCTTGCCACCGGTGACGGCCGACCCGGTGTTCTCGTCCTTCACGTCCTTCTTGGTGGTACCACCGCAGGCGGTGGCGACGAGGGTGAGCGAAGTGACGGCGACGAGGGCCGCACAGGCACGCCGAAGGGATGTCTTACGCATAGCAGGGGTTCCTTTGATATGAGGGGTGAGTCAGGCGCCCTGAAGGGGCGCGGGGAACTGCGCGACCAGCCACAACCGGCCGGCAGCTTTCGAACGACCTATCCGACGGCGCGCCCAGCGGCCCTCGCGATGGCAATCTGGCGTGCGACCCGAGGGCCGAGCACCGAAACAACGAGCAGCACACCGGTGACGACAATCTGCGACTGCGCCGAAACGTTCAGCAGGCTCATCACGTTCTGCAACGCCCCGAGCAGAAAGACACCGGCAACCGCACCTCCCAACGTCCCCTTCCCACCGTCGAAGTCGATCCCTCCGAGCAACACCGCGGCTACGACGGACAGTTCGAGCCCGGTCGCGTTGTCATAGCGCGCACTGGCGTAGTGCAGCGCCCAGAACACCCCGGTGAGAGAAGCCATCAACCCCGTCACCGTGAACAGGATCAACTTCTGCCGCCGGACCCGAATACCGGCGAACCGCGCAGCCTCCACATTCGCCCCGATCGCGAACAACGACCGCCCGAACGGCGTCGCATGCAGCACGACCACCCCGATCGCGAGCAACACGAGGAAGGGCAGGAAAGCCCGCGGCAGGAACGTGCCCCCGAGCCGCCCGGACGCGAAGTCCAGGTACTGCGTGGGGAAATCGGTCACGGCGTCGGAGCCGAGCACGATCTGCGCGATCCCCCGATACGCGGCGAGCGTGCCGATCGTGACGGCGAGGGACGGCAGTCCGAGCCGGGTGACGAGGAGCCCGTTGACCAGCCCGCAGGCCACGCCCAGCAGCAGACAGATCGGGATGATCGTCTCGATGGTCATGCCGTCGTTCCACAGCTTGCCCATCACCGCGCCCGACAGCCCGGCCGTGGAGGCGACCGAAAGATCGATCTCGCCCGAGACGACCAACAACGTCATCGGTAGGGCGATCAGCGCGATGGGGAGCGTGTTGCCGATCAGGAACGACAGGTTCAGCGCGTTGCCGAAGCCGTCCACGAAGGAGAAGGAGAACAGCAGCAGGACGATCAGGAGGGCGCCGACGACCGTGTCCCAGCGGATCGCGCGGTTCGCAAAGGACGCTGGCTCAGGCATGGCGGGCGTTCCTCTTCTTCAGTGCGGTGGCCACACGCAGGGCGACGATCCGGTCGACGGCGATGGCGAGGATGAGCAGGATGCCGTTGATGGCCAGCACCCAGACGGAACTGACGCCGAGGGCGGGCAGCACACTGTTGATGGAGGTCAGCAGAAGTGCGCCGAGTGCCGCGCCGTAGACGCTGCCGGAGCCGCCGGTGAAGACCACCCCGCCGACAACTACCGCGCTGACCACGGTGAGTTCGTACCCGGTGCCGGTGCCGGAGTCGACGTTGCCGAAGCGGGCGAGGTACATCGCGCCGGCGAGCCCGGCGAGCCCGCCGCAGAAGGTGTACGCGGCGAGGGTCCGCTTGCGGACGGGGATGCCGGCGAGCCGGGCGGCCTCGGGGTTGGAGCCGAGCGCGTACAACTCCCGTCCGCTGCCGAAGTGTTTGAGGTAGTAGGCGGTGGCGATCAGTACGGCGAGCGCGATCATCGCCAGCCAGGGCACCGCGGAAAGTCCGCCGGAGCCGAAGTCCACGAACCCGCCCGGGAGATCGGCGGCCGTGATCTGCCGTGAGCCGACCCAGATGGAGTCGACGCCCCGGATGATGTAGAGCGTGCCGAGCGTGACGACCAGCGCGGGCACCTGCCCCAGACTGACCAACAGCCCGTTCACCAGGCCGAGTCCGACACCGAGCAGGACCGCCAGCAGGATCGCGACGACAGCGTTGCCACCGCCATGGAGGTAGTCACCGGTGGCGAAGGCGGTGATGCCGAGCGTGGAGCCGACGGACAGGTCGACGTTGCGGGTGATGACGACCAGCGACTGCCCGGTGGCGACCAGCACCAGGATGGTCGCGTTGAGGAGCAGGTCCTTGATTCCCTGCTCGGACAGGAACTGGCTGTTGCCCGCCTGGGTGATGCCGATCATCACCAAGAAGACGACCAGGATGGCGAGTTCACGCATCTTGAAGACCCGGTCGACGAGCCGGGTGCTGCTCGACTCGGGCACTTCGGCGGCGGGCGCGGGGTTGGGCGCGGTGACCGTCATACGGCGGCCCTCCCGAAAGCTGCGGTCGTCATGAAGGCCTCGTTCATGCGGCGGCCCTCCCGGTGGCTGCGGCCATCACGGTTTCCTCGGTGGCTTCGGAACGGGGGATCTCGGCGGTGAGGCGGCCCTCGTGCATCACCAGCACGCGGTCGGCCATGCCGAGGATCTCGGGCAGATCGGAGGAGATCATCAGGACGGCGACCCCGTCGGCGGCCAACTCACTGAGCAGCCGGTGCACTTCGGCCTTGGTGCCGACATCGATGCCACGGGTCGGCTCGTCGACGATCAGCACCTTCGGGCCGGTGGCCAGCCACTTGGCGAGGACGACCTTCTGCTGGTTGCCGCCGGAGAGGGTGTTGACGGTGTCGGCGATCCGCGCGTACTTGACGTGCAGCTTCACCGCCCAGTCGAGGGAACGGCTGCGCTCGGCGCCCCGGTCGACGAGGCCCGCCCTGACGGTCGTACGCAGGCCGGTCAGGCCGATGTTCCGCTCGATGGACATGTCCATCACGAGGCCCTGGGCGCGCCGGTCCTCGGGGACCAGGGCGAGGCCCGCGGCCATCGCGGTCGAAGGGGCCCCGTTCGTCAGCGACCTGCCGTCGACCTCGACCCCGCCGGCATCCCAGCGGTCGATGCCGAAGACGGCCCGCGCGACTTCGGTGCGGCCGGCGCCGACGAGCCCGGCGAGACCGACGATCTCGCCGCGCCGTACGTCGAAGGACACGTCGGTGAAGACGCCCTCGCGGGTCAACCGCTTGACGCTCAGGGCGACTTCGCCTGGTTCGACGTCCTGCTTGGGGTACAGCTCGTCGAGATCGCGGCCGACCATGCGTCGTACGAGATCGTCCTCGGTCATGCCGTCGATCGGCTCGCTGGAGATCAGGGCGCCGTCGCGCAGAGTGGTGACGCGTTGGCAGATCTGGAAGATCTCCTCCAGGCGGTGCGAGATGAACAGGACGGCGGCGCCCTGTTCGCGCAGGGTGCGGACCACGCCGAAGAGGCGGGCCACCTCGCTGCCGGTGAGAGCGGCCGTCGGTTCGTCCATGATCAGGACGCGGGCGTCGAAGGAGAGCGCCTTGGCGATCTCCACGATCTGCTGGTCGGCGATGGACAGTCCGCGCGCCGGGCGGTCGGGATCGAGTTCGACGCCGAGCCGCTTCATCAGGGCGGCGGTCGCCGCGTACGTGGCCTTGTGGTCGATACGCCCCAGCGCGCGGCGGGGCTGGCGGCCCATGAAGATGTTCTCGGCGATCGACAGGTCGGGGAAGAGGGTCGGTTCCTGGTAGATGACGGCGATACCCGCGTCGCGGGCGTCGCCGGGGCCGTGGAAGAGGACGGGCGCGCCGTCGAGCAGCACCTGGCCGGTGTCGGGCCGGTGCACACCGGCGAGGGTCTTGATGAGAGTGGACTTGCCCGCGCCGTTCTCTCCGGCGAGTGCGTGCACCTCACCGGGGAACAGTTCGAGGGACACGTCCCGCAGGGCGCGCACCGCGCCGAAGGACTTGGAGATGCCCTTGAGCGCGAGCACCGGGGCCGGACCCGCGTCTGACGGGTGGGTCATGAGGGGCTCCTCGACGACGCCGGCGGGTAGGCCCTCACAGCGTCGTGAAAGGTTTCAACTTGGTTGCCGGGACGTTAGGCGCGCCAGCCTTGTCACGTCAATGGGTCCGCGTCGAAAAACTTTCGATAGCCAAAGGTCACATTGAAGTCACGGGCCACAGGGTTCGCCGTAGGGCTTGACACCCCTTCGGGAGGCTCATAACTTCGCTCTCTGAATCGTTTCATACATACGCCGTTCCGTCGCATGTCACAGGAGCCCTCAAGTGACCGATCTCGCCGCGGTGAAGGCCGCTCTCCAGACCCAGGCAGTCGAGACGCCGTCGTGGGCGTACGGGAACTCTGGGACCCGGTTCAAGGTCTTCGCCCAGGAGGGCGTTCCTCGGACCCCGCAGGAGAAGCTGGAGGACGCGGCGAAGGTCCACGAGTTCACCGGCGTGGCGCCGACCGTGGCCCTGCACATCCCGTGGGACCGGGTCGACGACTTCGGGGCGCTGGGGAAGTTCGCGCAGGACCACGGGCTGAAGCTCGGCGCGATCAACTCCAACACGTTCCAGGACGACGACTACCGGCTCGGGAGCGTGTGTCATCCCGATGCGGTGGTGCGGCGCAAGGCGCTGGATCATCTGCTGGAGTGTGTCGACATCATGGATGCGACGGGCTCCGCCGATCTGAAGCTCTGGTTCGCGGACGGGACGAATTATCCGGGTCAGGATGATCTTTCCGCGCGTCAGGATCGGTTGGCGGAGGCGCTGGCCGCGGTGTACGAGCGGCTTGGGGACGGGCAGCGGATGCTGCTGGAGTACAAGTTCTTCGAGCCGGCGTTCTACTCGACGGATGTGCCGGACTGGGGTACTGCGTACGCGCACTGTCTGAAGCTCGGGCCCAAGGCGCAGGTGGTCGTCGACACCGGGCATCATGCGCCCGGCACCAATATCGAGTTCATCGTCGCGACGTTGTTGCGGGAGGGGAAGCTCGGGGCGTTCGACTTCAACTCCCGGTTCTATGCGGACGATGACCTGATGGTGGGGGCGGCCGATCCGTTTCAGTTGTTCCGGATCATGTACGAGGTGATCCGGGGTGGGGGGTTCACCGCGGATGTCGCCTTCATGCTGGATCAGTGTCACAACATCGAGGCGAAGATTCCGGCGATCATTCGGTCGGTGATGAATGTGCAGGAAGCGACGGCGAAGGCGTTGCTGGTGGATTCCGTCGCGTTGGCTGCTGCGCAGCGGGCCGGCGATGTGCTGGAGGCCAATGCCGTGGTGATGGACGCGTACAACACGGATGTGCGGCCGTTGCTCAGGGAACTGCGCGAAGAGCAGGGGCTTGCCCCTGACCCCATTGCGGCGTACCGCGCCAGTGGGTGGCAGGAGCGGATTGTTGCTGAGCGGGTTGGGGGGCAGCAGGCGGGGTGGGGAGCGTAAGCGTCTGCCAGGTTCTGTTTGTTGCGGGGTGCGGGTCGTATGTGGCTGGTCGCGCCCACGCGGCGGAGCCGCATATCGATACAGCCCCGCGCCCCTGAAGGTAATGCGCTCGCCCTCTCTCGAAAAGGACTGGAAGTTCATGGCACCGCACCCCCAAGCCGACGCGCTCCTCGCCCGCTCACATCGACTCGGCGCTGATGCTCGCAACACCAACTACGCCGGCGGCAATACATCCGCCAAGGGCACCGATACCGATCCCGTGACCGGGGGTGATGTCGAGCTGATGTGGGTGAAGGGGTCCGGAGGGGATCTCGGGACGCTCACCGAGGGCGGGCTGGCCGTGTTGCGGCTTGATCGGATGCGGGCGCTGGTCGATGTGTATCCGGGGGTCGAGCGCGAGGACGAGATGGTGGGTGCGTTCGACTACTGCCTGCATGGAAAGGGGGGTGCGGCGCCCTCCATCGATACCGCCATGCATGGGCTTGTGGACGCGGCTCATGTCGATCATCTGCATCCCGATTCCGGGATCGCGCTGGCCTGTGCCGCCGATGGGGAGAAGCTGACCGCCGAGTGTTTCGGGGACTCCGTGGTGTGGGTGCCGTGGCGGCGGCCCGGGTTCCAGCTGGGGCTGGACATCGCCGCCGTCAAGGAGGCCAATCCGCAGGCCACCGGGTGTGTGCTCGGGGGGCACGGGATCACCGCGTGGGGTGCTAGTTCCGAGGAATGCGAGCGGAACTCGTTGCACATCATTCGTACCGCCGAGGCGTTCCTCGTCGAGCGCGGGAGGCCCGAGCCCTTCGGGCCCGTCATCGAGGGGTACGGTGCGCTCGGCGACGGTGAGCGGCGGGAGCGGGCCGCCGCGCTCGCGCCGTACGTCCGTGCTGTCGCCTCTCAAGACCGGGCGCAGGTCGGGCACTTCACCGACTCCGAGGTCGTTCTTGATTTCCTTGCGCGGGCCGAGCATCCCCGGCTCGCTGCGCTCGGTACATCGTGTCCCGACCACTTCTTGCGGACCAAGGTCAGGCCGCTCGTTCTCGATCTGCCGCCCACCGCTCCGCTGGACGAGGCGATCGCGCGGCTGAAGGAGCTGCACGCCGCCTACCGCGAGGAGTACGCCGCCTACTACCAGCGGCACGCCCTGCCCGACTCCCCCCCGATGCGTGGTGCCGATCCGGCGATCGTGCTGATCCCAGGCGTGGGCATGTTCTCCTTCGGCAAGGACAAGCAGACGGCCCGCGTGGCAGGCGAGTTCTACGTCAACGCCATCAACGTGATGCGTGGCGCCGAGGCGGTGTCGTCGTACGCGCCCATCGAGGAGTCGGAGAAGTTCCGTATCGAGTACTGGGCCCTGGAAGAGGCCAAGTTGCAGCGGATGCCGAAGCCCAAGCCGCTCGCCACGCGGGTCGCGGTCGTGACCGGTGCGGGTAGTGGGATCGGCAAGGCGATCGCGCGGCGGCTGGTCGACGAGGGCGCGTGCGTCGTGATCGCCGATCTCAACTCCGAGAACGCGGCCTCCGTCGCCCAGGAACTCGGTGGTTCCGACAAGGCCGTGGCCGTCACTGTCGATGTAACGGACGAGGGGCAGATCGCCGACGCCTTCAAGGCCGCGCTGCTCGCCTTCGGCGGGGTCGATCTCGTTGTCAACAACGCCGGCATCTCCATCTCCAAGCCCCTGTTGGAGACTTCGGCCAGGGACTGGGATCTGCAGCACGACATCATGGCCCGTGGTTCCTTCCTCGTCTCTCGTGAGGCTGCCCGGGCGATGATCGCGCAAGGGCTCGGGGGCGACATCCTCTACATCGCTTCCAAGAACGCCGTGTTCGCCGGGCCCAACAACATCGCCTACTCGGCCACCAAAGCCGACCAAGCCCATCAAGTACGGCTGCTCGCCGCCGAGTTGGGTGAGCACGGTATCCGGGTCAACGGGATCAACCCGGACGGTGTCGTGCGCGGTTCGGGCATCTTCGCGGGTGGTTGGGGTGCGCAGCGGGCGGCGACCTACGGGATCGAGGAGGAGAAGCTCGGCGAGTTCTACGCCCAGCGGACCATCCTCAAGCGTGAGGTGCTGCCGGAGCATGTCGCCAACGCCGTCTTCGCCCTCACCGGTGGGGACTTGACCCACACCACCGGGCTGCACGTCCCGGTCGACGCCGGCGTTGCGGCCGCCTTCCTTCGGTGAGCGCTGACGTGAACGTGTACGCCGCGGTCGACCTCGGTGCGTCCAGTGGGCGCGTCATGGTCGGCCGCGTCGGGCCCGACTCCCTGGAGTTGGCGGAGGCCCATCGCTTTCCCAACCGGCCCGTCCGCACCCCTGAGGGGCTGCGCTGGGACATCCTCGCGCTGTACGCCGGCGTCCTGGACGGGCTCCGGGCTGCCGGCGCGGTCACCGGCGGGCGGCTCGACTCGGTCGGCATCGACAGCTGGGCTGTCGATTACGGGCTGTTGGACGCGGACGGAGCCTTGCTCGGCAATCCCGTGCACTATCGGGACGCCCGCACGGAGGGGGTCGCCGAGAAGGTGTGGGCGACTGTGCCCGTGGATGAGTTGTATTCGTCCACCGGGTTGCAGTACGCGCCGTTCAATACGCTGTACCAGCTGACCGCCGCTCGCGACTCCGCCCAACTCGCCCACGCCGAGCGGCTGTTGCTCATCCCCGACCTGGTGTCCTACTGGCTCACCGGTGAGCAGGGCACCGAGTTGACCAACGCCTCCACCACCCAACTCATCGATCCCCGGACGCGCGACTGGGCGTACGGCATCGCCTCCCGCCTCGGTATCGACCTCGGGCTGTTCGCGTCGTTGCGGCAACCGGGCGATCCTGCGGGGGTGTTGCGGGACGAGGTGGTGGAGGAGACGGGGCTTCGGGGGCCCGTGCCGGTGACGGCGGTCGGCTCGCATGACACGGCGTCAGCTGTCGCCGCAGTTCCGGCGGTTGAGGAGCGGTTCGCCTATATCTGCACCGGCACCTGGTCCCTCGCCGGGCTGGAGCTCGACGCGCCCGTGCTCAGCGAGGCCAGTCGTGCCGCCAACTTCACCAATGAGTTGGGGCTCGACGGCACGGTCCGGTATCTGCGCAACATCATGGGGCTGTGGCTGCTTCAGGAGTGTGTACGGGCATGGGGCGAGCCGGAGTTGGGAGAGTTGCTGCGCGGGGCGGCCCGGGTGCCGGCGCTGCGGTCGGTCGTGGACGCGGGCGACGCGGGGTTTCTGGCGCCGGGGCGGATGCCCGAGCGGATCGCCGACGCGTGTCGCGGTTCGGGGCAGCCGGTGCCGGAGTCCCGGGCGGAGATCACGCGCTGCATTCTCGACTCCCTCGCGCTCGCCCATCGCCGGGCGGTCGGCGAGGCCCAGGAACTCGCCGGTCATCCGGTCGACGTCGTGCACATCGTCGGGGGCGGTACCCGCAACGCGCTGTTGTGCCAACTGACCGCCGATGCCTGTGGGTTGCCGGTGGTCGCCGGTCCGACGGAGGCCGCGGCCCTCGGCAACGTGCTCGTCCAGGCGCGAGCCCACGGGCGTGTTGGTGACCTGGCCGGGATGCGGGGGCTGCTCGCCCGTACCCAGCCGTCGACCCGTTACGAACCTCAGGGCGACACCGCCCGGTGGCGAGCGGCGGAGGCCCGGCTCGCCGCGCGGTGAACCAGGGGTCCCCGAGCCCGATGACCCCCGATTCGGAAGCTCGGCTCGCCGCACGATGAACCGGGGGCTCCCCGAGACGGTGGCCTCCGACTACGCTGCATCCATCCGATGATCGACCACTAAGGAGCCGCGATGCGTGTCGCTCTGTTCCTGACCTGCGTCAACGACACGCTGTATCCGGACACCGGGCGCGCCGTGGTGAAACTGCTGACCAGGCTGGGCGTCGAGGTCGACTTCCCGATGGCGCAGACATGCTGCGGGCAGGCGCACTACAACACCGGTTACCGCCATGAGGCCGAGCCGCTCGCCCGGCATTTCTCCGATGTCTTCGGGGAGTACGAGGCGATCGTCACGCCGTCCGGGTCGTGCGGGGCGATGGTGCGGGAGCTGTATCCGCGCATGGGCGAGCGGGCCCGGGCCGAGGGGCGCGGGGACACCCTGGCCACCACGTTGGCGCCGGTGGTGCCGAAGACGTACGAACTGACCGAGTTCCTCGTGGACGTGCTCGGGGTGACGGACGTCGGGGCCTACTACCCGCACAAGGTGACCTATCACCCCACCTGCCACGGGCTGCGCAGCCTCGGGCTCGGCGACCGGCCGCTCAAGCTCCTCCAGGCCGTCAAGGGGCTGGAGTTGGTCGAGCTGCCCGGCGCCGACGAGTGCTGCGGGTTCGGCGGGACCTTCGCCGTGAAGAACCCCGATGTCTCGGCGGCGATGGGTGCCGACAAGGTGCGCAACGCCGAGTCGACGGGCGCCGGGGTGCTGTGCGCGGCGGACAACTCCTGTCTCATGCACATCGGCGGCACGATGGCCCGGCTCCACACCGAGATGCGGCCCGTGCACATCGCCGAGATTCTGGCCGCGACCGAAGGCACCACGGAAGTCGGCACCGGAGCCGTCACGGAAGAGGAGGCGGGCGCATGAGCGAGACGTTCGTCGGGATGCCCGCGTTCCCGGCCTTCCCTGTAGCCGCCCACGAGGCCGTCAACAACCAGACCCTGCGCGGAAATCTGCGCCACGCCACCCACACGATCCGCGCCAAGCGGGCCAAGGCCGTGGCGGAGCTGTCCGACTGGGCCGCGCTGCGCGAGGCCGGCAAGCAGATCAAGGACCACACCCTCCGTCATCTCGACCGGTATCTGGTCCAGTTGGAGGAGTCGGTGACGGCGGCGGGCGGCATCGTCCACTGGGCCGCCGACGCGGACGAGGCCAACCGGATCGTGACCCGACTCGTCGAGGAGACGGGCGAGTCGGAGGTCGTCAAGGTCAAGTCGATGGCCACGCAGGAGATCGGGCTCAACGAAGCCCTGGAGGCGGCGGGCATCCGCGCCTACGAGACCGATCTCGCCGAGCTGATCGTGCAGTTGGGCAAGGACCGCCCCTCGCACATCCTGGTCCCCGCGATCCACCGCAACCGCGGTGAGATCCGGGAGATCTTCGCCCGCGAGATGAGCGAGTGGGGCCGCCCGGCGCCGGACGGGCTGACCGACACGCCCGCCGAACTCGCCGAGGCCGCCCGTCTCCACCTCCGCGAGAAGTTCCTGCGGGCCAAAGTCGGCATCTCCGGCGCCAACTTCATGGTCGCGGACACCGGCACGCTCGTCGTCGTGGAGTCCGAGGGCAACGGCCGGATGTGCCTCACCCTCCCCGAGACGCTGATCTCGGTCGTCGGCATCGAGAAGATCGTGCCCACCTGGCAGGACCTGGAGGTGTTCCTGCAGACCCTCCCCCGTTCCTCGACCGCCGAGCGCATGAACCCGTACACCAGCACGTGGACGGGTACGACGGACGGGGACGGACCGCGCACCTTCCACCTGGTCCTGCTCGACAACGGCCGCACCGACACCCTCGCCGACGAGGTCGGCCGCCAGGCCCTGCGCTGCATCCGCTGCTCGGCCTGCCTGAACGTCTGCCCGGTGTACGAGCGGGCCGGCGGTCACGCCTACGGCTCGGTGTACCCGGGCCCGATCGGCGCGATCCTCAGCCCCCAACTCCGGGGCACGGCAAGCGAGATCGACGCCTCACTGCCGTACGCATCCTCCCTGTGCGGTGCCTGCTACGAGGTGTGCCCGGTCGCCATCGACATCCCCGAGGTGCTGGTGCATCTGCGGGAGCGGATCGTGGAGGGCGGGCCGGTGATCCGCGAGGGCAACAAGGTCGTCCTGCAACCCGCCAAGGGCCATGCCGCCGAGCGCGCGGCGATGCGGGCGGCCCGCTGGACGTTCACCCACCCGGGCGCCCTGCGCACCGGCCAGCGGCTGGCGTCCCGCACCCGGCGCTTCCATCCACGGACGCTGCCCGGCCCCGGCAAGGCGTGGACCGGCACCCGGGACCTGCCCGCCGTACCGGCGGAGCCGTTCCGCGACTGGTGGCAGCGCACGCACGGTGGAAAGGACGAGGCCAAGTGAGCAGCAGGGAACGGATTCTGGGCCGCGTGGAGCGCGCGCTCGCGGATGTGCCGAAGGACGACACGCCCTACGACCAGGCCTTCGACCGTGGTTATCTGCGCGAGCACGGGGACCGGAGTGTCGAGCGGACAGTGGATCTGCTCGCCGAGAATCTCGCCGACTACCGCGCCCTTGTACACCGGTGCACGGACGCCGAACTGGCCGCTGTGATCGCAGGGTTGCTCGCCCAGCGGGGCTCGAAGTCCGTCGTCGTACCGCCAGGTCTTGAGCCTTCGTGGCTAGCGGCGGCCGAGGTCGAACAGGTCGCGGACCGGGCCGAGAGCACCCCCGCCGAGCTGGACCGGGTCGACAGTGTGGTCACGGCGTGTGCGGTGGCCGTCGCCGAGACCGGGACCATCGTCCTGGACGGCGGCCCGGACCAGGGCCGCCGCCGGATCACGCTCGTCCCCGACCATCACATCTGTGTCGTACGGGTGCCGGAGCAGGTGGTGTCCTCGGTCCCGCAGGCGCTCCAACGCCTTGATCCTGCACGCCCGTTGACCTGGATCTCGGGTCCCTCCGCGACCAGTGACATCGAGCTGGACCGGGTCGAGGGGGTGCACGGTCCGCGCACCCTGGAGGTGGTGCTGGTGGGCGGTCAGGCGAGCGTAGAGGTCAACTCGTAGGTGCCGGACGGCAGTTGGTAGGAGGCTGTGCCGTCCGCGAAGCCGAGGAACTCCACGCCCAGCGCCTCGGCCAGGGGCCGTTCGCCCTCGTGGACGGTCGACGGATCGGCGGTGGGGATGCGCAGGGTCGCCGTGCTGTTGGCGGGGACGACCGCCCGGTACGTCAACTCGCCTTCCCGTGTGGCCCATTCGCTGACGATCTCGCCGTAGGGAGAGAGGTGTGAGCCCCGCACCTTCGTGATCCTGCCGGTCGGGTCGATGTGGGGCCGGAGGAAGAAGTGCTTGAAGCCCGGGTGTTCGGGGTCCTTGGCGATGCCGGCCATGCTCTCGTACATCCACTCCATGATCGCGCCGTAGGCGTAGTGGTTGAACGAGTTCATGTCGACCGGGCCGAAGCCGTCCTGCTTCGAGTACGAGTTCCAGCGCTCCCAGACCGTGGTGGCGCCGTTGGCCACCGAGTACAGCCAGGACGGCATCGCGTTCTGGTGGAGGAGGCTGTACGCGAGGTCGGCGCGGCCCTCGTCGGTGAGGACGGGGGCGATGACGTTCACGCCGAGGAAGCCCACGGCGAGAGTGTTCTCCGGGTACTCCACGCGGGTGCTGTCGGGGTGGGCCGCCTTGTAGGCCGGGCTGTTGCCGATGTTGTCGGTGAGCAGGGTGACCAGTTGGCGGTGCTGCGACTCGCTGTCGTAGAAGCCGAGTTTGAGGATCCAGAGCAGGGCGGTCTGGGTGTCGTCCTCGGTCTTGCCGGCGCTGTTGCCGGGGGTGTGGGGCGGTGGGTCGCCGAGGCTCGACCGGACAGTGAGCTGTCCGGTCAGGGCGTCGGTGGCGAAGTACTTGGCGATGAAGGCCCGTTTGATGTGGGTGAACAACCGCTCGTAGGTGGCCGCTTCGGCGGTGCGGCCGGTGGCGCGGGCCATGTCCGCCATGAGGCGGGCGCTGTAGCCGTAGTAGACGTCGCTGATGAGCTGGGTGCTGGTGATCTGGAAGGCGAGCCAGTCGCCGAAGACCGCACCCTGGCCGGCGTAGGTGTCGCCGGTGCGCTGCTGGATCCAGTCCAGGTACTTGGTCATCGACGCCCAGCTGCGGTCGATGATCGTGGTGTCACCGGACATCTGCCACACCGTCCACGGCACGACGACCCCGCAGTCCGCCCAGCCGCTGGCCGGGAGCGGCTGGCTGAAGCGGTGGCCGGGGGCGACCCACGGGAACTGGGCTTTCCCCGCGCCGTAGTTGTGCTGTGAGTCGATCAGCGTGTCCTGGAAGTGGCTGAGGAAGGGGACCGCGTCGGTGTTGTACAGGCCGGTGTTGGCGAAGAGCTGGGTGTCGCCGGTCCAGCCGAGTCGTTCGTCGCGCTGTGGGCAGTCGGTGGGGATCCAGAGGTAGTTGCCGCGCTGGCCCCAACGGACGTTGCCGATCAGCTGGTTGACGTCCGTGTCGTCGGTGGTGATGGTGCCGATGTCGTGGAGGGCGGAGGTGGCGACCCTGCCCGTGAGGTCGACGAGGGTGACGGTCTCGGTCGTGGCGACGGAGACGTACCGGAAGCCGTAGAACGTCAGCGCGTCCTGGTGGGTCTCGCCCGCCGGGTCGCCCTTGAGGATGTAGGTGCTGGTGGCCTCGGCGGTGCGGAGGTTCGCGCGGTAGACCGAGCCCGCGGGTCCGTCGGCGCCGGGGCTGTCGTCGTTGAGCATCTCCCCCGGCTTGAAGGCGACTTGGGCGCCCGCCGGGCCGCGCAGGGTGTAGCGGGGCACACCGACCAGGTTCTGACCGAGGTCGATGACGGCGGTGTCGCCGGGGTGCAGGGTGACGGAGACGGTGGACGCCCGCACGGGGTCGGTGACCGTGCGGGTGGGGTCGACGACGATACGGCCCTTGCCGTTCGCGCTGCCGCCTTCCTGACCCGCGGCTCCCGTGACTCCCGTGTAGACGGTGACGGAGTGCGGCGTGCGGTCCCACTCGGGCATCAGGCGGGCGCTCTCACCCGGATAGGCGACCAACTGGGCGTCGGGGAAAGGGTCTTGGGCCTCGACGGCCGACCAGGCCGAGGTGTCGAAGCCGTTCGCCGTCCAGCCGGGGAGTTCCTTGCGGGCGTCGTAGAACTGGCCGTCGTAGATGTCGTCGGTGCGGTAGGGGCCGGTGTCGGTGGCCCTCCAGTCGGCGCCGGGTGCGGTGACGATCGTCTGGGTGGAGCCGTCGGCGTACCGGACGAGGAGTTTCGCCTTGAGGGCCAGGGGGTTGCCGTCGGCCGAGTAGTGAGTGCTGTTCTCGGCGATGCGGCCGTTGTACCAGCCGTTGCCGAGCACGGCGGCGAGGGTGACCTGCGCCGCGTCCGCGAGCAGGTCCGTCACGTCGTAGGTGAGGTAGTTGACGGTGGTGTCGTAGTTGGTCCAGCCCGGGGCCATGAACTCGTACGTGGTGCCGTCGCCTTGGGGCACGGAGACGCGTCGGCCGTTGACGTAGGCGTCGTACACACCGAGTGCGGAGAGGTACAGCCGGGCCTCGGTCACCTGCCCGCCCGTCAGTGGCGTCTGGCTGCGCAGGAGTGGTGCGCCGGCGGTGTTCGGGCGTTTGCCCGCCATGCTGATCCACTGGGCACCGTCCCAGCCGGTGACGCCGTCCGTGCTGAGCAGGCCGGTCTCGAAGTGGGCGGCGGGTGCGGCGGTGACGGCGCGGCCGTGTTCGTCCCACACCGTCACCGTCCAGTGGTAGCGGGTGGAGGCGCGCAGTTCGGGGCCGGAGTAGCGGACGGCGACCGAGTCCGCCGAGTCGACACGGCCGCTGTCCCACACGTCGGCGCTGCCGTGGGTCAGGTGGCGGGGCGAGGTGGCGACCTTGATCCGGTACGCCGACTGGTGGCGGCCCCGCGCGGTGGACGCCATGCGCCAGCCGAATCTCGGGTGTGCCGCGTCGACGCCGAGCGGGTCGACGCGGTGTTCCACGGTCAGGCCCGACACCGTGGTGTCGGCTGAGGCGGTTCCTCCGCCGCCGTTGTCTCCCGCCATCGCCGCGGGGACGGTACTCAGGGCGGCCGCCGTGGTGAGCAACGTGCGGCGGCGCAGCCTTCCGTCGCGGGCCGTCGCGTCGAGTCCGTCGACTCCGTCGTTCATGCCGCTGTCCCTTCGGCCCGCCGGGAGATGGAGGTGCTTCGGATCATTCCAGGGTCCGCATGCCCGCGTCACCAGCCGGTGGGACGCTGTTGAAGGGCGGCCGCGAACCGGCGCCGTTAGCGTGAGGACATGATCCGGTTCGAGCAGGTCAGCAAGCGGTACCCGGACGGTACGACGGCCGTGGACGAGCTGTCCTTCGAGGTGAACGAGGGTGAACTCGTCACGCTGGTGGGCCCGTCCGGCTGCGGCAAGACGACGACCATGATGATGGTCAACCGGCTCATCGAGCCCACCTCCGGCCGGATCTTCGTGAACGGCGAGGACATCGCCGGCGTCGACCCGGTGCAACTGCGCCGCCGTATCGGATACGTCATCCAGCAGGTGGGCCTCTTCCCGCACCGCACGATCCTCGACAACACGGCGACCGTGCCGTCCCTGGTCGGCTGGAAACGGGCGAAGGCCCGGGCCCGGGCCGCCGAACTGCTCGATCTGGTGGGCCTGGACCCGAAGACGTACGGTCCGCGCTATCCGGAGCAGCTTTCCGGCGGGCAACGGCAGCGCGTCGGTGTGGCACGGGCGCTCGCCGCCGATCCGCCGGTGCTGCTGATGGACGAACCGTTCGGCGCGGTCGACCCGGTGGTGCGGGAGCAGTTGCAGGACGAGTTCCTGCGGATGCAGGCCGCCGTGCGCAAGACGGTGCTGCTGGTCACGCACGACATCGAGGAGGCGGTACGGCTCGGCGACCGTATCGCCGTGTACGGGCAGGGGCGGATCGAGCAGTACGACACCCCCGGCGCGGTGCTCGGCACCCCGGCGACGCCGTATGTCGCCGAGTTCGTGGGCGCGGACCGGGGGCTGAAGCGGCTGTCGGTGACGGAGATCGAGCCCGACGACCTGGAACAGCCGCCGGTCGCCCGCGTGGACGAGCAGGCGCGGCGGGCCGCCGACCGGCTGCGGGTGGAGGGCGCCAGATGGGCGGTGGTCCTCGACGAGCAAGGCGAACTGCAGGGCTGGGTCAAGGCCGACGAGCTCACGGCGGGGGGCACGGTCGGCGAACTCGCCCACCGCATGAACGCGTGGGTACCGGTGGGCGCCCCCTTGAAGCAGGCGTTCGGTGTGATGCTCCAGCACGACGCCGGGTGGGTCGCCGTGCTGGACGGGGCACGCTTCCTGGGAGTCCTGACTCCGGCGAAACTGCACGAGGCGCTACGGCGGTCCGTGGACGCGGACGCGCTTGGGGTGCCCCGGGGGCAGGTGGACTTCGACTCGGTAGCGGATGCGTGAGGATCTCGCTCGGTGGCTCAGGAGTAGGTCATGGGGCACCCCTGCCGCAGTGAGTGCTGGGCCGCGCGCAGGTACAGGGACACGTAGAAGGCCGTGTCCAGATCCTCACTCCAGCGGCCGGGCCGCGCGGCGGCGAACTGCTCCGCCTCGCCTTCCAGGAACCAGAAGGTGAGGGCGAGGTTCCCGGACGCCTCCGGTATCTCGACGGGCAGTTCGAGTGCCGCGGCCAGCCGCTCGGCGAGGGCGAGCACCTGAGGTGCGCCAGCGATCACCGTCTCGTCCGTGTACGCGGAGCCGATCGGCAGCCGTATCTCCTCGTCGAGCGAGACCGGCACCAGCACCGACCAGCCGCCGATCAACTTATGCTCCGCAGGCGTCAGTCGGGCACGGCACAGCGCGTCGAACCCGTACATGGACGGGCTCAGCTTCTCCTCGAACGCCGCCCCGAAGTCCCGCTCCGGCACGGACGCGTACGGCGGCAGCCCGCGCCGGGCCAACTCCGCGTCGAGCCCCTTGGCGATCGCCCCCATGCCC
>NZ_JBXVPZ010000005.1:0-74548 GCF_057961495.1 Streptomyces sp. P5F9
CCCGAAACAACGGCCCCGACCGCCCCCCGAGCCCAAGAGTCGCCGTAGAGCTGAGACAGCGCAGCCACCTGAGCCAGCAGCACGAAGACAAGAGCGAGCACCCCGAACGGCCCGATGTCCGACTGCTTCATGATCCGCAGCGCGTCCTCGGCGGGTTTCCCGCTACCAAGCCCATCGGCGGTATCCGCAAGCCCATCCAGATGCAGCCCGCGCGTAAGAACGGCAGGCACGGCGACGCTTCCGACGGCGGCAAGCAGCGGACTCGCCCCCAGGAACAGAAGCAGCAGCCCAAGCCCCGCAGCACAGCCCCCGACGACCACCCCCACGACCGGCGCCGCCAGCATCCCGGCGCGCGCGGCATCCCGATCCCAGCGGGTCACCGTGACCGGGAGAACAGTCAGCGTGCCGAACGCGAAGCGGAGGCCGTCGAAGGGCGGGGTCTTGGACACCGGCGCAGATTACCCGGCGGTCAGCAGGGCACCCTCCGCGGCCGTAGCTAAAGTGCCCATATGGGACATTGGCTACACCGCAACATCGTCGAGCCGGGCAAACTCCCGCTCCTCCTCGCGCTGACCGCCTTCGTCCTGACCTTCCTCATCACCCGGGTCGTCACCCGCCTGATCCGCGCCGGCAAGGGCCCCTTCGGCAACATCAAGGCCGGCGACGTGCACATCCACCACGTCGTCCCGGGCGTGGTCCTCACCGTGATCGGCGGCTTCGGCGCGGTGGCCAGCACGCGCTACGGCGTCGGATCGGCGGTGTTCGCGATCGTCTTCGGCATGGGCGCGGGCCTGGTGCTGGACGAGTTCGCGCTGATCCTCTACCTCGACGACGTGTACTGGACCGAGGCGGGCCGCAAGAGCGTCGAGGCGGTGGTGCTCACGGCGGCCCTGGTCGGCTTCGTGCTCGCCGGTTTCTCGCCCTTCGGCGTCAACGACCTCACAGCCGCCGAACTCCACGACCGCGCCGGCGTGATCGTGAGCGTCGCGGTCAACTTCCTCTTCTCCCTCATCGCCCTGAGCAAGGGCAAGGCCCGCACGGCGGTCTTCGGCGTGCTGGTCCCGCTGGTCGCCCTCGTCGGCGCGATCCGCCTGGCCCGCCCGGGTTCCCCCTGGGCCAAGCGCTTCTACCGCAGGCGCCGCCACCGGGCCCGAGCCCGTTCCACCCTCCGCGCCTACCACCACGACCGCCGCTGGGCGGGCCCGCGCCGAGCCGTCCAGGACTGGATCGGCGGAAAACCGGACCCGGAGCCGGTACGGCTACCCGGGCACCGCTGAGCACACCCGGCCCCGCCTACCTGGCACCTCGCCTGCGATGCCGTAGCGCCGACGCCAGACACAACAACCCCACCGCGATGATCGCCGCCAGATGCTCCTTGCCCGCGAGGTTGCCCTTCAGCATCACCTCGATCGCTATCGCCGCGGTCACCGCGAGGGCCGTGACGTACGCGCCGTAGCGCCACGCGACGAACACCGCGAGGCCGACCACCGCCGCGGAAGGACCCGTGTCCACGACCAGCCGGTCCGAGCTGGGCAGTCCGAACGGGTTGTCGAAGCCGAGCCAGATGCCCAGCCGCGCGTACAGCGTGCCGGCGAGCGTCGCGGCGTACGCGATGACCAGGGTGCGCCGGCGGCCGAGGCAGATCTCCGCGATGCCGAACACGAAGAGGATCTGGGCGAGGGCGCCCCACACGGGGAGGTCCAGGGCCGGGACGAAGAGGGAGAGCGGGGTGCGGAGGAGGGCCAGCCAGAGGGGGTCCACGGCCCGTACCGCACCCGTGTCCTGCACGAACTGGTAGCCCCACGACTGGTTCTGCACGAACTGGAGCGACGCGGTCAGCAGCACCGCGCCGATCGTCATCGGGATCGCCCGCCGGCGCCGCTTCAGCAGCGGCTCGCGCACGGTGACGTAGAGCAGTCCCCATTCGGCGCGGGCCCAGCGGGCGAGGCGGTTCATCTGTGCGTCTCCAGGTGCTTGCGGTGCAGCCACTTAGGCAGCCCCGGCGCCTCCAAAAACCCTTCCGCCCGCGCCGCCGCGAGGCCGATGCGCAGCAGGTCCGCGCTCTTCTCGAAGAGCAGGAACCGGGGTTCCCAGATGGGCCGGTACTTGGCGTTGGCGCGGTACAGCGACTCGATCTGCCACCAGCGCGAGAAGAAGCTGAGGAGTGACCTCCACAGCCGCAGCACCGGCCCGGCACCGATCCGCGCCCCACGTTCGAAGACCGAGCGGAACATGGCGAAGTTGAGCGAGACCTGGGTGATGCCGATCTCCTGGGCGCGGCGCAGGAGTTCGATGACCATGAACTCCATCAGCCCGTTGTCGGAGTCGCGGTCCCGGCGCATCAGGTCGAGCGACAGCCCGTGCGGGCCCCACGGGACGAAGGACAGCACCGCCCTCAACTCGCCTTCGCCGTCGGTGCATTCGAGCATCACGCACCGCCCGTCGTCCGGGTCCCCGAGCCGTCCCAGCGCCATGCTGAACCCGCGCTCGGTGGCCCCGTCCCGCCAGTCGTCCGCCCGCTTCAGCAGGTACGCCATCTCCTCGGCCGGAATGTCCTCGTGGCGGCGGATGCGTACGGTGTAACCGGCGCGCTTCACCCGGTTGTAGGCCTGCCGGACGGTTCGCATGGCCCGCCCCTCAAGGGTGAACTCGGCCACCTCGACGAGGGCTTCGTCCCCGAGTTCGAGGGCGTCGAGGCCATGCCGTGCGTAGACGGTGCCCGCCTCCTCGCTCGCGCCCATGACGGCCGGAATCCACCCGTGAACGCGCGCTTCCGCCAGCCAGGGCTCGATCGCGCCGGGCCACGCCTCCGGGTCGCCGATCGGGTCGCCGGAGGCCAGCGACACCCCGCCCACGACCCGGTACGCGACGGCCGCCTTGCCGGTCGGCGACCACACCACGCTCTTCTCCCGGCGCAGCGCGAAGTACCCGAGCGAGTCCCGCTCGCCCTGCCGCTCCAGGAGCGCCCGCAGCTTCTTCTCGTCGTCCTCGGTGAGCGGGTCGACGGCACGCCGGGAGCGGAACGCGGCGTAGAAGACCGCGAGGACCAGGACCGTGCTGAGCACGTTGATGACGACGTTGACCCAGTTCGGGGTCCAGATGCCGGGGAAGCGATTCTCCGGCGCGGCGATGGACACCAGCCGGAACGCGCCGTAGCGCCAGCGCTCCACGAACGTCGAACGGGACGCGTCGTGCGCCTGGTTGGTGACCGTCACCAGCAGCGCGGCGAGCAGTGAGGCGGCCAGGGTCCCGCCGACGGCGACGACGGCGGCGAGCCGGGGGTTGGACCGGTCGCCCTTCGCGTAGAACTCCCGCCGCCCCACGAGGAGTGCGCCGACGAAGGCCGCGGTCAGCACCAGGGAGATCCAGTTCTGCGGGTACTGGCGGATCTCCTGGAACGACATGGCGAACCCGAACAGCGCCAGGAACAGCCCGCTGACCACCAGGTTCAGGATCCACGCGGCGCGTTTGCGGCGCCGCATGGTGATGGCGAGGAACGCCGTGAACACCCCGGACGCGAAGCCTGCCGTCAGCAGATACGGCGTGAAGAAGTTCTCCTGGTTGTGCCGTCGTACGTCCTGCCCCAGCGAAACCCACGCCGCGCTGAGGAAGTTGATGAACGCGACGGCCCGCAGATACCAGACGGCGAAGGCCGCGGCCCGCCGCGAGGCGCCTGAGCTGTGACGTTCCTGAACGGGCCCGACCCGGACATCTCCCATGAAGGAGGATCATATGGGCGTTGTCGCGGCGAACGGTTCTTATCCGCCGCCGCAACGATCACGCCCCGGTCACTCCTCGGACTTCCCGCCCCTGGCCGACCGACTTGTCGACCCCGGCCGCCTGCCGTACATCGACCGGCTGCCGTACGTCGACCAGCTGCTGTGTGCCGGTCGGCTTCTCGGAGCCCGGTCGGGTTCTCGGTCTCGGTCGGTTCTCGGCGCAGGTCGGCTGCTACGCGTCGGTCGGCTTCTCGGCCTCGGCCGGGGCATCGGCCTTCTCCGGGCCCGCGGCCGCTTCCGGCTCCGCGGCCTGGTGCGGTTCAGCGGCCTGTTCCGACCCCGCCGCCTTCTCTGGCTCCGCTGCCTTCTCCAACCCCGCGGCCCGCTCCGGCTCAGCTGCCGCTTCAGTCGCCGCTTCGGGGGTCGCGGAAGGCTCCGCCGACTCTTCCGCCTCCGCCGACGCTCCCTCCGCCTGCTCCAACTCCTCCGGCTTCAGGGGGAGTTCGGCGGCCAGTGCCGCCGCGGCCTGCACGAGCGGCAGTGCGAGCAGCGCGCCCGCGCCCTCGCCGACGGTCACGCCGTGGTCGAGGAGCGGTTCCAGGGCCATCCGGTCGAGCGCCTTCGCCTGGCCCGGTTCGCCGCTGTTCTGCCCGGCCAGCCACCAGTCCGGTGCCCGGAACGCGACCCGCTGGCCCACCAGCGCGCACGCGGCGGCGACAACGCCGTCCAGGATCACCGGCAGCTTCCGTACGGCACTCTGCAGCAGGAACCCGGTCATCGCGGCGAGGTCGGCGCCGCCCACGGTCGCGAGGAGCTGCAACTGGTCGCCGAGCACGGGCCGGGCCCGCCGCAGCGCGTCCCGGATCGCCGCGCACTTGCGCATCCACGCGAGGTCGTCGATCGCGAGCCCGCCGCGCCCGGTGACCACAGAGGCATCGGTGCCGCACAGCGCCGCGATCAGCACGGAGGCAGGCGTCGTACCGCCGACGCTCACATCGCCGAGAACCACCAGATCCGTACCGGAGTCGGCCTCCTCGTTCGCGACGGCGATGCCCGCCTCGAACGCGGCCGTCGCCTCCTCCAGCGTCAGCGCGTCCTCGATGTCGATACGCCCGCTGCCCCGCCGGACGCGGTGCTTCACGACCGCGTCCGGCAGCGAGCCGGGGTCGCAGTCCAGGCCCATGTCCACGATCCGCACCGGCACCCCGAGCCGCCGCGCGAGCACCGCCGCCGGGCTGCCGCCCTCCAGCACCGACCGCACCAACTCCCCGGCGCTGCCCGCCGGCCGGGCCGAGACGCCGAGTTCGGCGACCCCGTGGTCGCCCGCGAACAACACCGCACGCGGCCGTTCGACCGGCCGCACCGGCACGGCGCCCTGCGCCGCCGCCAGCCACTCACCCAGGTCGTCGAGTCGCCCCAGCGACCCGGGCGGCACGATCTGACGTTCGCGGCGCGCCTCCGCGTCACGGCGCACACCGCCGTCGGGGCGCTCGATCAGATCGGTGAAGTCGTCGAGATTAAGCGAGCTCATTCGCCGAACAGTACCGGCAGCGATCGAACGCGACAGCGCCACATGGCCACCACGCGCCCCGGACGTCCTTGCCCTCAAGATCTGGATCCCGTACGTATCGCTTTGCACCGTTTTGTCGTACGTCTCCGGGAGCCGCCCATGAACAGCCTGCGCACCCGCGTCAGCACGCGCGTCAGCACCCTCGACGCGCGCCGCCGCCACCGCGCGCTGGCCCGCGCGATCCTCCGGCTCCTCCCCGAACCGGAGAGCTGGCTCGACGTCGGCACCGGCGACGCCCACTTCCCGGAAACGGCCAAGGCCCTCTTCCCGTACACGTCCTTCGACGGCGTCGACCCCACCCCCCGAGTCGTCCGCGCCCGCGCCGCCGAACGCATCGAGGAGGCCTACGCCGGCCACCTCACGGACCCGCACATCGCGACCGTCCTCCAGTCCCGCTACGACGTCGTGACCCTCCTGCGCGACCGCTCACCGGCCCCCGACCCCGATGCCGAACTCCGCGCCGCCCTCACGGTGTTCGCGGTCCTCGTGCTCCTGGTCGGCCCCCTGCCCCTCGTCTTCGCGGCGACCCCGGGCTCCCACCGCCTCGAATGGCTCGTCCTCGGCTTCTGCCTCTACGCCCCGCTCGTCCTCCTCGCCCTCTGGTACGTGCGCCGCGCCGAACGCAACGAACGCGACTTCGTGCGCCTCGTCGAGGACCGATGAACTCCAGCTATGCCGTACCGGCCGTCGCCCTCGTCGTCGTGGTCACGGTCCTCGTCGGCGCCTTCGGCCTGCGTATCTCCCGCACCACGTCCGACTTCTACGTCGCCTCCCGCACCGTCGGCCCCCGCCTCAACGCGGCCGCCATCAGCGGCGAATACCTCTCCGCGGCCTCATTCCTGGGCATCGCCGGCCTGGTCCTCGTCCAGGGCCCCGACATGCTCTGGTACCCGGTCGGCTACACGGCCGGATACCTGGTGCTGCTGCTGTTCGTCGCCGCCCCCCTGCGCCGTTCCGGCGCCTACACCCTCCCCGACTTCGCCGAGGCCCGCCTCGCCTCGCACGCCGTACGACGCCTCGCGGGAGCCTTCGTCGTCGGTGTCGGCTGGCTGTACCTGCTGCCCCAACTCCAAGGCGCGGGGCTCACGTTGACCGTCCTCACCGGCGCGCCCGACTCGCTCGGCGGGCTGATCGTGGCGGTCGTCGTGGTCGCCACCGTCGCGGCCGGAGGCATGCGCAGCATCACCTTCGTGCAGGCCTTCCAGTACTGGCTGAAGCTCACCGCGCTGCTCGTCCCCGCCCTCTTCCTGGTCCTCGCCTGGCAGAGCGACGGAGCACCCCGCCACGCCTTCGAGGAACCGGCAACGTTCCGCGAACAACGGGCAGTTCGGGTCGACGAGACACTCGACCTCAGGCTCGACCGCCCCCTCACGGTCACGGTGACCGGCACGGTCGACGGCCACACACATGACGGCGCGAAGCTCCAACTCCCCACCGGCACCCACCACATCGAGCGCGGCACCCGCCTCACCTTCGCCAAGGGCGCCCGCGTCCCCGTAGCCGACCGGGGTACCAACGACGGCATGTCGACCTCCCTCGCCGCCGGCCGCGAGGAACGCCCGCTGTACGCGACGTACGGCCTCATCCTCGCCACCTTCCTCGGCACCATGGGCCTGCCGCACGTCGTCGTCCGCTTCTACACCAGCCCGCACGGAGTCGCCGCCCGCCGCACCACGGTCGCCGTCCTCGGCCTGATCGGCGCCTTCTACCTCCTCCCGCCCGTCTACGGCGCCCTCGGCCGCCTGTACACCCCCGAACTCACCATCACGGGCGACGCGGACGCGGCCGTCCTCCTGCTCCCCGACCGCATGATCGGCGGAGTCGGCGGCGATCTGCTCGGCGCGCTGGTCGCGGGCGGCGCCTTCGCCGCGTTCCTGTCCACCGCGTCGGGACTGACCATGGCCGTCGCCGGCGTCCTCACCCAGGACGTCCTCCCGTCGCGCGGGGTACGGCACTTCAGACTCGGCACGGTCCTCGCCATGGCCGTACCGCTGGTGGCGAGCGTCCTCGTCGGCGGGCTGCCCGTCGCCGACGCCGTGGGGCTCGCGTTCGCCGTATCGGCGTCCTCCTTCTGCCCGTTGCTGGTCCTCGGCATCTGGTGGACGCGGCTCACCCCGCCCGGCGCGGCGGCCGGGATGCTGGTGGGCGGCGGGTCGGCGTTCGTCGCGGTGGCCGCGACCATGGCGGGCTTCCCCGGCACCGGGCCCCTGCACGCGCTGCTCGCCTGGCCCGCGCTCTGGTCGGTGCCGCTGGGGTTCCTCACCATGGTGCTGGTGTCCCTGGCCACCCCGGGCCGGGTACCGACGGGAACGGCGGCGATCCTGGCGCGGTTCCATCTGCCGGAGGAACTACGGGCGGAGGTGAAGGCGTGACGACACCCACGGGCGGTCCCGGCATCACCGTGAGCGGATCGCCCAACTCCCTTACGGAGATGGCCGCATGAGCGGATTCCTGGCCGGCCTCTGCGTCGCCGTACTCCCGCTGCTCGCCGCCGGTTTCTGGCTCGGGCGGCGCACCGCACGGCCCGAGAGCCTCGGCGGGCTCGGCACCCCGGTCGAGCACGCCACCTTCCAGACCCTGCACACCGCGTCCCTCGCAGCGCCCCCGCTGCGCGCCGGCCTCACCGAGGAGACGGCCCGCCGCTCGGCCCGCAGACTGCGCACGCTGCTGGGCACCGACGCGCTGTGCCTCACCGACCAGAAGCAGGTCCTCGCCTGGGACGGCATCGGCGACCATCACCGGACCGAGATCATGGAACGGCTCGCGGGCCCTCTGGAGACCGGCCGCGGCGAGGCGTTCCGGCTCACCTGCGACGCCCCCGACTGCCCGTTGCGCTGGGCGGTGGTCGCCCCGCTCACCGTCGACGACCGGGTCCACGGCGCGCTCGTCGCCTGCGCACCGCGCGAGTCCGCCGTCCTCGTCCGAGCCGCCGGAGAGGTGGCCCGCTGGGTCTCCGTGCAACTTGAGTTGGCGGATCTGGACCAGTCCCGTACCCGCCTGATCGAGGCCGAGATCAAGGCACTTCGGGCGCAGATCTCCCCGCACTTCATCTTCAACTCGCTCGCGGTGATCGTCTCGTTCGTCCGCACCGACCCCGAGCGGGCCCGCGAACTCCTCCTGGAATTCGCCGACTTCACCCGCTACTCGTTCCGCAGGCACGGCGACTTCACCACCCTCGCCGACGAACTCCACGCCATCGACCACTACTTGGCGCTCGTCCGCGCCCGCTTCGGCGAACGGCTCTCGGTGACCCTGCAGATCGCCCCCGAGGTACTGCCGGTCGCGCTCCCGTTCCTCTGCCTGCAACCGCTGGTCGAGAACGCCGTCAAGCACGGCCTGGAGGGCAAGGCCGACAAGAGCCGCATCAGCATCACCGCGCAGGACGCGGGCGCCGAGGCACTCGTCGTCATCGAGGACGACGGCGCCGGCATGGACCCCGACCTGCTGCGCCGCATCCTCGCGGGCGAGGTCAGCCCCTCCGGCGGCATCGGCCTGTCCAACGTCGACGACCGGCTCCGCCAGGTCTACGGCGACGACTACGGCCTCGTCATCGAGACCGCCGTAGGAGCGGGCATGAAGATCACCGCCCGGCTGCCGAAGTACCAGCCGGGCGTGCACTCGGCGAGCCGCCGGAGTGAGGCGTAGCGGGCGTCAGGTGCTGCGCGTGGCCACCATCCCGAGGGTGATCAGCCCGAGCACGACCCAGCCGAACCACAGCCAGCCGTTACTGCCGAGCGCCACCGTGTAGGCCGTCACCACCACCAGACCGCCGACGGTGATCACCCCCATGGTCTTCGTGGAACCGGGCATCGCAACACCCTCCTCATGGTTCGTCCCCCTCCATGGTGCCCCCGTTCTGCCTCCGAACGGCGCACACGACGAAATGCGTGCCCGACTTCCACGGTCCCCGGCCGGTCCAGGAGGCCGCCTCGTAGACCGACGGATCGAAGCCGTAGTCGGCCGGCGGGACGTCCCGGGCACACGCCGCGTCCGATTCCGTACGGGCCCGGGCCAGCGTGACGCCCGCGCCCAACCGGGTGAACCCGAGCACTTCCTGGTCGTGCCTGCCGGTGCAGGAGACCAGGCTCGCGGCCCGGTCCGAGGGCACGTCCAGGCAGTCCCGCCGCTGCATGGTCGAGATGTCCGCGAACGCCGACCCGAGGGCGCGCCGACCGCCGAGCGGCCCGTAGACCGGCCCGTGCGCGCCCAGCACCAGACACGCGGTGCGATGTCCGGCGGCCTCGAAACCCGCGTCGGTCGGTACGACGGCGAAGCCCCGCACGTCCGCGAGCTTCTCCCGCGTCTCCTGCGTCCGCTGCGCACACCGGCCCGCCCCGACCTCGCGTGCCTCACCCGCCGACGCGGTGGACACGAAGGCCATCACCTGACCGTCGGGCACCGAGTTACGGCAGGTGGAGTCGACGGCGAGCCGGGGCGTCCCCCCGAACCGCTTCCCACCGGGCCAGTCGGCGGTGACACAGTCGCCGTCCTTGAGCGGCGCGGAGAGCCCGATGGCTGTGCCGTACGGCGGACTGTCCTTCTTCGTACTCGTGTTGTCGCCGGCCGACTGGTGGGCCACGGCGTACCAGACGCCACCCAGGGCGAGGGCGAGTCCGAGCAGGCCCGCGAGGACGGCCTGGCGGAGCCGGGGACGCGGGCGACGGCGCCGGCCAGTGGGGGAGGACGAGGGAGCCGACGGCCCCGGCGTGAAAGGCGCCGCCTGCCCTTCCCAGGGTGACGGCGAGCCCAGGTCGGTCTGGGTCCGTGCGTACGCCTCCGCCTTCGTCTGCGGCGTCACGATCCGCGCCAGCTCCGCCTCGGCCTCCGCCGCCGGAATCCGCCGTAGCGGATCCTTCTCCAGCATCGCGTGGAGCACCGGGGCCAGGGCGCCCGCGCGGACCGGGGGGAGCGGGTCCTCCATGACCACCGCGGTGATCTCCGCGAGCGGGGTCTCGCGCATGAAGGGGCCGTGGCCCTCGACGGCGTGGTACAGCGTGCAGCCCAGCGAGAACAGGTCGGCCGCGGCGGTCGGCGGCCCGCCCGTGGCCCGTTCCGGCGCCAGATAGCCCGCCGTACCGACGAGCACGGACGTCAGCGTGTACCGCGTCTCCCCGGCGTCCGGCTGCACCGAGATGCCGTAGTCGGTGAGCAGGACGCGGGCGTACGGCGAACCGGTGCGGTCCGGCGCGAGCAGGATGTTCGCCGGTTTCACGTCCCGGTGCATCACGCCCCGTTGATGCCCGGCGGTCAGCGCGTCGAGTACGGCGAGGCCGATACGGGCGCACTCGGCGGGGGCCAGGGAGCCGTACCGGCCGACCATGTCGCGCAGGTCCACGGCGTCCGCCACGTACTCCATGACGATCCAGGGCAGCCCCTCGTGCTCCAGCACGTCATGGACGGTCACCACATGTGGGTGCCCGCGCAGCCCCGCCGCGTTCCGCGCCTCGGCCCGGGCACGCGCCACCCGGGCCTCCCGCTCGGCGTCGGCGGAGGCCGGGTTGCTGAACACGATCTCCTTGAGCGCGACTTCACAGGCCAGCCGCTGGTCATGTGCGAGCCACACATGTCCCATCCCGCCACTGCCCAGCCGGTTCAGCAGGAGATAACGACCGGCGATGACCCGGCCCACTCCCGAGGTCGGCGATCCCTGTGGCATCCGGACTCCTCCTTCCGGGTCCGCGTCACGTCTCGGTGGTGGCGGTGGCGGTGGTGGTGGCGGCGGTGGGCGTGCCGGTCGTCACGGAGGCGCTGGCGGTGACGGGCGCGCTGCTCGTCACGGGAGCACTCGTCACCGGGACGCTGCTGGTGACCGGTGCGCTCGTGGAGGGCGAGTGGGACACCACCAAGGGCGAACTGGTCGTAGGCGAACTGCTCGACGGCGGCGGGTCGCTCGGGGGCACGGACGGCGGTGGCGACGAAGGCGGTGGCGAGGACGTGGGCGATGCTGGTGCGGACGTCGAAGGCGGTGCCTTGGACGTCGGGGGAGCCAGCGTGGGCCCGGACGTCGTCGGAACCGGGGGAGTGGAAGCAGCACCTCCACTCGTCCCACCGGCCACGCTCAACGTCACGTACTCCCCGAACCGCAGCTCGGTCCCGGCCGGCGGATCGCTCGCCGTGACGTGCGCGTCGTCGGACGGCAGCGCACTCCCGCCGTACCCCACGGCCAGACCACTGCTCACCAGTCGCTGCCGCGCCGCTCCGAAGGTCATCCCCGCGAGGTTGGGCACAGCGTGCTGCTTCCGGGTGTCGAAGGTGGTGTCGTGCGTGCCCGTCGTACCGACCCGACGCGTGATGCCGATGTCGGGATCGTCGACGTCGACGAGGGCGAGCCCCTCCACCTTCCGCGGCGCCGGACGTACGGCCACGACCGAGGACGCGTGATATCCGTTCCACTTCTTGTTGCCGTCCGCGAACTTGACGGAAATTCGGCTCGCGTCGCCCTTGAAGGGGCGCAGTGGATTTCCGCACGAGCACTTCGCTGCGGGTTCCCCCTGCTCGTCGACGAGAATCGCGATTCCCGCCTGGAGAAGGGAGTTGTAGGGCGTGGCCTTTCCCTTTTTGTAGTCGTGGTTCTGTACGAGAGTGTCGTGACGCAGGAGCACGGGTGTGAGCCGGTTCAGATAAGCCGGTATCTGGTCCGTGGTGATACCCAGCACACCCGACCAGGCGACCGCCTTCTGATGGTTCGCGGGATCGGTCAGAAACCTCTTGAGTTTCGCCACGTCACAGATGGTCGGCTTCTTGGTGCCCCCGTACAGACCAGGCGTGTCCCCCTGCTGCAAACTGCCCTGCACGGGCACCGATCGGACCTCGGCGTCCTGCCCCAGTCCCTGTTTCTCGTCGAAGAAAGACGCGAGCGACGGAACTCCGGCGGCGACCGCCTTCACGGCGAACATATGTGCGCCCCCGCCGCATGCGCTCAACCCACTCACGGCCAGGACACAGACGAGCAGCACGGCGATCCTGCGGATCACCGGAATTCCGGTCCTTCGCACAACAGCACGACATGTCATTACCGCTCCCCCCGGTGGCGGTTCCCCCATCGCGCTTATGCTACTGAACGAAATTTCCGTTCAGTTGCCGCATGTGTTCAATTGCTTCGTGTGTTCAATGAGGCCAAATAGGCGTTGTACGCCTCAAGTTCCTTGTCGCCGTCCCGGTCGGCGGCCCGGTCCTGGCGCTTGGCCTGCCGCTGTTCCGAGCTGTACCACTGGAACAGCAGGGCGACCAGCACCAGCACGGACGGCACCTCGCTGAACGCCCAGGCGATACCGCCGGCCGCGTTCTGATCGGAGAGCGCGTCGATGCCGAGCGAGGCGGGCGGGTTCTTGAACGTCTCGACCATCGGCTCCGACGCCATCATCAACGCGATGCCGAAGAACGCGTGGAACGGCATCCCGGCGAACAACTCCAGCATCCGCATCAGATAACCGGGCCGGTTCGGCCCCGGATCCACACCCATGATCGGCCAGAAGAACACCACACCCACGGCGAGGAAGTGCACCATCATCGCGATGTGCCCGGTCTTCGACCCCATCAGGAAATCGAAGATCGGCGTGAAGTACAGCGCGTACAGGCTCGCGATGAACAGCGGGATCGTGAACGCGGGATGCGTGATGATCTTCATGTACCGGCTGTGCAGGAACATCAGCAGCAGCTCACGGGGCCCTTTGCGACCCCGGGCCGCCGGCGGCAGCGCACGCAACGCCAGCGTGATCGGGGCACCGAGCAACAACAGGATCGGCGTCAACATGCTGATGACCATGTGCTGCACCATGTGCACGCTGAACATGACCATTCCGTAGTCGTTGAGCTTGGTGCACATCACCAGCCCGATGGTCAGCACACCGATGACGAAAGAGATCGTCCGCCCCACAGGCCACGAGTCCCCCCGCCGCCGCAACCGCACGACCCCCCAGCCGTACAGCCCGAGCCCGGCCAGGCAGGCGATGAGGAAGAACGGGTCGGCCGACCACTCAAGCCCGCGCGCAAAGGTGAACGGCGGCAGATCCATGGTCATACCGTGCCCGCCGTGATCCATCGAACGGCTCCTGATTCGTGGGGTTGTGCGTCGTCTGTCCGCACCAGGGTAGAACTGCCCCCGGCCACTTCTACGACCGGGGCCAGCGGAACCCCCTAAGGGGCGCGGGGCTGTCACATTTGCGGCTCCGCCGCGTGGGCGCGACCAGCCCCCACACACCCGCACCCGACGAACTACCTCACGGCGTTCAGAGCACGCACTCAGCCTCTTCATACCGATCAGCGGGCACAGTCTTCAGGGTCTCCACCGCATCCGCCAACGACACCATCACAATGTCGGTCCCCCGAAGCGCGGTCATCTTCCCGAACTCCCCCCGATGCGCGGCCTCCACCGCATGCCACCCAAACCGGGTGGCAAGCACACGGTCGTACGCGGTAGGAGTACCCCCACGCTGCACATGCCCGAGAATCACCGGCCGCGCTTCCTTGCCGAGCCGTTCCTCCAGCTCGATGGACAGCTGCCGCGCGATCCCCGCGAAGCGCTCGTGCCCGTAGACATCCTTCTTGCCCTCGTCGAAGTCCATGGACCCTGCCCGCGGCTTGGCACCCTCAGCGGCGACAACGATCGCGAACCGCTTGCCCGCTTCGAAGCGTTCGCCGACCCGCGCCGCCAACTCCTCGATGTCGAAGGGCCGTTCAGGTACGACGATGGCGTGCGCGCCGGCCGCCATGCCGGAGTGGAGCGCGATCCAGCCGGTGTGGCGGCCCATGACCTCCACGACGAGGACGCGCTGGTGGGACTCGGCGGTCGTCTTGAGCCGGTCGAGGGCTTCCGTGGCGACACCTACGGCCGTGTCGAAGCCGAAGGTGACGTCCGTGACCGCGATGTCGTTGTCGATGGTCTTGGGGACGCCGACGATCGGGAGACCGGCGTCGTACATCAGCTTGGCCGCCTTGAGCGTGCCCTCGCCGCCGATCGGGATGATCGCATCGAGGCCGAGCTCCTCGACATGGCCCTTGGCCCGCTCGACGCCGTCCCGGAGCTGGGAGGGCTGGACGCGGGAGGAGCCGAGAATGGTGCCGCCGCGAGCGAGGATGCCGCTCACCGCGTCGAGGTCGAGCTTGAGGTAGTCGCACTCCAGGAGGCCCTTCCAGCCGTCCCGGAAGCCGATGACCTCGTCGCCGTGGTCCACGACGGCGCGGTGCACGACGGACCGGATGACGGCGTTCAGGCCGGGGCAGTCGCCGCCGGACGTGAGGACACCAATGCGCATAGCCCGAAGAACCTTCTCAACGTGGGCCGAAACCGGACCACATCGTCCGGTACGAACCCCGCCACCCTAACGGCAGGAGGGGGCGGGACCGTAGCGTGCGTCCGCCAGCTGGACGACCCCGCTCACCTGCGCGGACAGGCCGTCAGACGGGCTGGTTTCCGGTAGCCGAAGTGGAGATGGACACCTGGTTCAGGCAGGCTGTTGAGCTGCGCCGATGCGTTCGTTGCGGAGCGCCTCGTACCAGCGGTCGTCGATCGGCGGCAGCGCGTTCACATCGAGGGCCAGCTTCAGCAGCAGGTCCGCGATCAGCGGGTTGCGGGCGAGCACGGGCCCGTGCATGTACGTACCGAACACCGTGTCGTTGTACGCGCCCTCCGTGCCGTCACCCGTGCCGTTGCCCTTGCCGAGGCGGACGGTGGCGAAGGGGCGCGCGGTGGGGCCGAGGTGGGTGACGCCCTGGTGGTTCTCGAAGCCGGTCAGCTGGGGCAGACCCAGGCGCGCGTCGATGTCACCCAGGACATCGCCGACGCACCGCTCGCCCTCGCCACGCGTCGACACCACGTCGAGCAGACCGAGGCCGGGCTCGCGCTGGCCGAGGTCGTTGATGAACTCGTGGCCGAGGATCTGGTAGCCGGCGCACACCGAGAAGACGATCGCGCCGTTGCCGACCGCCCGGTGCAGACCGCCGTCGCGGCGCAGCCGCTCCGCCGCGAGCCGCTGCGGACGGTCCTCACCGCCACCGATCAGGTAGATGTCGCCCGAGGTCGGGATGGGCTGGTCGCTGCGCACGTCCAGCCGGGCCACGTCGAGGCCGCGCTGCCGTGCCCGGCGTTCCACGACAAGGGCGTTGCCCTGGTCGCCGTAGGTGCTCAGCAGGTCGGGGTAGATCCACACCAGACGCAGCTGGTTGTCGCTCATGGTCAATTCGTCCTCTGAGTCTCAGTTGCCGACGCGGCGGCGCAGGTCCTGGAACGCGGTGTAGTTCGCGATGACCTCGATGCGGCCGGGCGGGGCCATCTGCACGGCCTGGTCGAGGTTGTCGCAGACCTGGAAGTGCTGGTTGGCCACTTCCAGTCGGACCGCGAGGTCCAGCTTGCGGTCGCCCACGACGAAGATGGGGTGGCCGGTCAGTCGGGTGTAGTCGACGTCCCAGAGCCACGAGGTGTCGGTGCCGTCGGCGCCGCGCGCGTTCACCGAGAGGATCACCGGGGTCGGCGGCGGGTCGATCAGGCTGAACGTTTCGAGCCAGCCCGCCGGGTTCTTCGCCAGCAGCAGGCGCAGGTCGCGCTGCATGAACTGGACGACGTCATAGCGTCCGGCGACGGCCTGCACCCGGTACATGCGCTCCAGGGCGACCTGTGGCGGCACCCCGAAGACGGCGGCGACGGCGGCCGAGGACGCGGCGTTGGCCTTGTTGGCACGCCCAGGCAGCTGAAGGTGAATGGGCCAGGCGGAGCCGTGCGGATCGAGGACATGGTCGCCGGACAGCGCCCAGCTCGGCGTAGGCCGACGGAACCCGCACTCGCCGCAGAACCAGTCGTCGCCCGGCCGCTGCATCACGCCACCGCACGAAGGACACGACCAGGCGTCGTCCTTCCACATCTGCCCGGCGGCGACCCAGATCACGTTGGGGGAGGAGGAAGCGGCCCACACGACCAGCGGGTCGTCCGCGTTGGCGACGACGACGGCCTTGGAACCCGACAGCCCCTCACGCCAGTTCTCCGCGAGCATGCGGGTCTCGGCCGCGCGGTCCAACTGGTCGCGGGAGAGGTTGAGCAGGGCGATGCACTTGGGGTCGGTGTCGCGGGCGACGCCGGCGAGGTACTTCTCGTCGACCTCGATGACACCGAACTTGGCGTCCGAGCCACCGGCCAGCGCCGAGGTGATACCGGCGGGCATGTTGGCGCCGAGCGCGTTCGAGACGACCGGCCCGGCAGCCCCGAGGGCCTCGGCGATCAGTCGCGTTGTCGTGGTCTTGCCGTTGGTGGCCGAGACGAGCGTCACATCCAGGCTCTGCGCGAGCCGGGCGAGCAGGTCGGGGTCGAGTTTGAGTGCCACTCGGCCGCCGATCACCGATCCGCTGCCCCGCCCCGCGGCACGCGATGCCGCCGCGACCGCCTTGCCCGCCGTCACGGCCAGCTTGGCCCGCGGCGTGAGCGGGTCCGAGTTGCCTGCCATCAGTTCTCGATCCTCCTTGCGTACGCGCCGCGCCTCTGCCTCCGGCAACGTGGTGTGGACCTCAGCCTATCGAGATCCTTATCGGTGCCCGAACCGCGGCACCGCGAACCCCTCGCGGCGGGCGTGCGCCGTAGAGAACCGTACCCTTGCGCCCATGCGATACGGCTCCATCCCGGGCGCCCGCGGGCGAGTCCGTCCCCTCACCCTGCTCGGCGACCCCCTCCTGCATGCCCCGTGCGAGGAGGTCACGAACTTCGGCCCCGAACTCGCCCGCCTCGTAGAGGACTTGTTCGCGACGATGTACGCCGCCCAGGGCGTCGGCCTCGCCGCGAACCAAGTAGGCGAATCCTCGCGGGTGTTCGTCTACGACTGCCCCGACGACGAGGAGACCCGCCACCTCGGCCATGTGGTGAACCCACGCCTGGTGGAGACGGACGGTGTGGTGTTGCGGGGACCGGAGGGGTGTCTGTCCCTGCCTGGCTTGGAGGCAGGAACGGAGCGCTACGACCACGCTGTTGTCGAGGGCTTCACGATGACCGGCGACCCGGTCACCGTGCACGGCACGGGCTGGTTCGCACGGTGCTTGCAGCACGAATACGACCACGTGGAGGGCCGGGTATACGCGGACCACCTGACGGGCTGGCGCCACAAACGCTTGATGCGACAGGTGTCTCGGGCTTCTTGGCACCGGCCAAGGTGATGCCCTTTTAGGGGCGCGACCAGCTCTCAACACGGGCGAGCGCAGGTCTTCGAGGGGCGCGGGGCTGTGTCGATTTGCGGCTCCGCCGCGTGAGCGCGACCAGCCCCCACGCACCCGCAGTCGAATACGACCCCTAGAACCCCGGCCCGCCAACCTTGTCCCCGGCGGCAGCCAGTCGCCCCCACAACAGATCAGCCAGACTCCGCACCAACTCGGCCCGGGAGCAAGGCCGTTCGCCCAGCCACCAGTCACCCGCCGCGTGCATCATCCCGACAATCCCATGCCCCCACACCCGAGCCAGCTGCTGACTGTTGGGCCCAAGATCCACCCGCTCCTCGATGACCTGGGCCAACTCCTCGCCCATACGCCGCAGCAGCGGAACCGAGTGATTCCCCGTGTCGAACCCCTGATCCGCGGTCTGCCCACCCTCCACGGGATGCATCAAAAACCGATACACCTGAGGCAGCGCCTCGATCGCGGCGAGGTACGTGTCGAGCGTGGACTCAACCCGCTCCCGACGTTCAGCGGGCGCATCCAACGCCGCCCGCAACGACGACAACAGGGCATCCGTATGCCGCTTGGCAAGGGCGGCGTACAGTCCACCCTTGTCCCCGAAGTGCCGGTACAGAATCGGCTTCGTAATACCCGCTTCCGCGGCGATCGCGTTCATCGAGGCCTGCGGACCATCACGCAGCACCACTCTGTCCGCGGCCTCCAACAACTCGCGCCGTCGGCGATCGGCGGACCGTTGCTGATCGGTCCGCTGCGTGGTGTCCATGAGCTCTCCCCACCCGTGCTGAATCGGTGACGCCTGCGCAAACTAACACTCAATGTGCCCAACACCTCGAACGGGCTGCCGAGTGGTCATCGGGAGTTGACTTTTCCTACCCGTCGGTAACAGACTCTGTCGTTACCGCAAGTAACATGCTAGTGCGCTGCTGGAGGAGTCATGGCCGAGTTCACCATGGAACTCAACGACGAACAGAAGGAGGTGCGGGACTGGCTGCACGGCTTCGCCGCCGACGTCATCCGCCCCGCCGCCGCCGAATGGGACGAGCGTGAGGAGACTCCCTGGCCGGTCATCCAGGAGGCCGCGAAGGTCGGCATCTACTCCCTGGACTTCTACGCCCAGCAGTACTTCGACCCCACCGGCCTCGGCATCCCGATGGCCATGGAGGAACTGTTCTGGGGCGACGCGGGCATAGCCCTCTCCATCGTCGGCACCGGTCTCGCCGCGGTCGGCGTCCTCGCCAACGGCACCGAGGAGCAGATCGGCACCTGGATTCCCCAGATGTACGGCGACGCCAACGACGTCAAGGTCGCCGCCTTCTGCTCCTCCGAGCCCGACGCCGGCTCCGACGTGGCCTCCATGCGCACGCGTGCCGTGTACGACGAGGCCAAGGACGAGTGGGTGC
Organism: Streptomyces sp. P5F9; assembly: GCF_057961495.1. Classification (NCBI taxonomy): domain Bacteria; kingdom Bacillati; phylum Actinomycetota; class Actinomycetes; order Kitasatosporales; family Streptomycetaceae; genus Streptomyces; species Streptomyces sp. P5F9. The sequence goes on from NZ_JBXVPZ010000005.1 coordinate 18,837, forward strand.
TCAACGGCACCAAGACCTGGGCGACCAACGGTGGTATCGCCAACGTCCACGTCGTCGTCGCGGTCGTCGACGCGGACCTCGGCTCCAAGGGCCACGCCTCCTTCATCGTCCCGTCCGGCACGCCGGGACTGTCCCAGGGCCAGAAATTCAAGAAGCACGGCATTCGTGCCTCGCACACCGCCGAGGTCGTCCTGGAGGACGTGCGCATCCCCGGTTCCTGCCTGCTCGGCGGCAAGGAGAAGCTCGACGAGCGCCTCGCCCGCGCCCGTGAGCGCGCGAAGGCCGGCGGCGGCGAGCGGGTGAAGAACGCGGCGATGGCCACGTTCGAGGCGTCCCGCCCGGCCGTCGGTGCGATGGCGGTGGGCACCGCCCGTGCCGCGTACGAGGTCGCCCTCGACTACGCGATGACCCGCGAGCAGTTCGGCCGCCCGATCATCGACAACCAGGGTGTGGCCTTCCAGCTCGCCGACATGCGTACGTCCATCGACGCGGCGCGGCTGCTGGTGTGGCGGGCGTCCTGGATGGCCGTCAACGGCAAGCAGTTCACGGCGGCCGAGGGGTCGATGTCGAAGCTGTTCGCGAGCGAGACGGCGAAGAAGGTCACGGGGCAGGCGATTCAGATCCTCGGCGGTAATGGCTACACCCGTGAGTATCCGGTCGAGCGGATGCACCGTGACGCTGCGATCTACACGATCTTCGAGGGCACGAGTGAGATTCAGCGGTTGGTGATCGCGAGGACGCTGTCGGGGATGCCGATTCGTTGAGTTTCGGGTGCGGGTCGGTGGGGGCTGGTCGCGCAGTTCCCCGCGCCCCTTAAAAACCTGCGCTCGCCGATGTCGAGAGCTGGTCGCGCCCACGCGGCGGAGCCGCACATCGATACAGTCCCGCGCCCCCAAAAAGCCCACGCGGCGGAGCCGCATATCGACTCAGCCCCGCGCCCCTTCAGGGGCGCCGTTGCGCACCGGAATTCCACTCCTCGGCCAGCAACCCGAGGATCACCTCGTCGACGAACTCCCCGTTGACCCACGCCGCACGACGGAGGGTCCCCTCCTGCGCGAACCCGGCGCGGGAGGCGGCCCGGATCATCGCTGTGTTGTCGGCCAGGGTCTCCAACTGCAGCCGGTGCAGGCCGCGGACGGTGAAGCCGTAGGTGCACAGCACCTCGACGACATCGACGGCGAGTCCGCGGCCACGGAACCCCGGCCGCAGCGACATGCCCAGGTGGGCGCTTCTGTTGTGGGTGTCGATGCCCCACAGCCCCGCGGTCCCCGCCAACTCGTCGTTGTCGAGGGTAACGACAGCGAAGGGGGCGGCATCGTCGGCAGGTTCGGTGACCGCGAACGGCGAAGCCTCGCTGCCCGGTGAGACGGGACGCCAGGGCCGTGAGTCCACTCGCGATCTCGTCACCACGTCGTCGTACAACTCGGCGTGCAGGACCGGGACATCCGACTCGTGCCGGGCCCGGAGCCCGATCTTGGTTCCTCGCAGCATGGACTGTTCTTAGTCGACCCGCTCAACGCCGATCAACTCGATTACCGACCGCGTCGCAGGGTCAACGGTGCTTGAGGGGCGTCAGCTGCTCGATGTCGTACCGCCCCCGCAACTCCTCGATCGCCGCATGATCCGGCGGACCCCCGCTGCCGAGGATCTCCAACAGCTCCTCGAAATACCGTTCGTGGTCCGGCGGCGGAGACGCCTGGAAGAACATCTTCGCCGACGCTTCCGTCGGGTTCGCGAACGCGTGCGGGCAGCCCGGCGGTACGACGATCACCGTGCCCGGCGTCGCCCGTACCGCCCGCGTCCCCGAACTCGACTCCCAGCGCTGCCAGTTGTCCGGCGTACGGATCCGCGGCTCGAAGGCGAGGACATCCAGCTCGCCTTCGAGCACGTAGAACAACTCCTCGCTGCGGGTGTGCACATGGGCCCCGACGTCGAACCCCGGCGGCACCACCACCTCGAAGGTCGACGCGGTCCGGGAGTGCGAGCCGGTCACCTTGAACGTCACGTGCTGGGCGGGTGTCTGGACGACCCGGCCGTGACCCGGCGGCACCAGCAGCCCCTCCGTCGCCGTCATCGACACCTCACCACGTCACCGGCAGCGCCTCGGGCCCGCGGATCAACGCGCCCTTCTTGAACGGCACTTCGTCGGCCGGGACCGCGAGCCGCAGCCCCGGCATCCGGTCCAGCAGGGCGTCCACCAGCAGCTCGGACTCCAGTCGCGCCAGCATGTTGCCGGGACAGAAGTGCGGGCCGAAGCCGAAGGACACATGCGGGTTCGGGCTGCGCGTGAAGTCGATCCGGTCCGGGTCCGGGAACACGTCCGGGTCCCTGTTCGCGGCCAGGTACGACACGTACACCGGGTCGCCCGCCCGCATCCGTACGCCGCGGATCTCCACGTCCTCCATGGCGATCCGGGACAGCCCGACCGCGTTGCGGTGCGGGATGTAGCGCAGCAGCTCGTCGATGGCCTGGGGCCTCAACTCCGGCTCCGCGCGCAGTCGTTCGACGAGATCCGGACGGGTCAGCAGCAGGTAGAACATCTGCCCGCTGTTGTTGGTGACCGCCTCGCCGCCGATCTGCAGCAGCACCGCGAGCCCGACCGCCTCCTCCAGCGTGATCTCCTCCCGGCCCACGGCGGCACCGAGCAGCGAGGCGACGTCCTCGCCGTCGCTGCCCTCCCGCAGACCGATGAGATCGCCGAAGTAGGCGCCCATCTCCTGCTTCGCCTTCTCGCTGACCTTGGCGCCGTGCGAGGAGGACAGGATGAGCTGGGTCCAGGTGTGCATGCCGTGGTGGTCGGCGGCCGGGACTCCCATCAGCTCGCAGATCACCGCGATGGGGAAGGGGCTCAGCACCGTCTCGGTGAGATCGGCCGGCGGCCCGTGCTGGAGCAGATCGTCGACCAACTCGTCGAGCAGCAGCCGGGATTGCTCCCGCACCCGCTCCACCCCGCGCGCCGTGAACGCGGGGGCGACCGAGCGCCGTAGCCGGGTGTGGTCCGGCGGGTCGAGGAAGCCGACCGCGCCGCGGGCCGGGATGAAGTGCGGGGCGAGCCGGGTCACCGGCTGGTCCATCACCGCCTCGCGGCTGAACCGGGGATCGTTGGTGACCATCCGCACGTCGTCGTGCCGGGTGACCAGCCAGGCCCAGCCCTCGCCGTTGGGCAGCTTGATCCGGTTGACCGGACCCTCCCGCATCAGCTTGGCGAGGACCGGGTCGAAGTCCACCCCGGTCAGATCGAGGGCCGGCCAGGGCCGGACCGGGGGCAGGGTCTCGGTGAGCGTCTCTTCAGTCATGCCGTACTCAAGCCGTCTCTCGGTCGTCGTTGTGCCAGCGGCCCAGGGCCATCTCGGCGGTGATACCGGGGCCGAACCCGGCGAGCAGTCCACGCGCCCGGTGTTCGGCGCCGCCCTCGTCGAAGAGCCGGCGCAGCGCGTCCAGGACGACGGCGCTGGCGATGTTGCCGTACTCGGTGAGGGTGGCCCGGCTGAACCGGAACGCGTGCGGGTCGACCTGGAGGAACTTGCTCAGGTCGTCGAGTATTCGGGGCCCGCCCGCGTGGACTATGTAGAAGTCCAGGTCGGCCGCGTCCCAGCCGTGCAGTCCCGCGAGGTCCTGGAGCGCCGGTGCGAGGGGCTCCATGGTGGCCGGCACCCGCTTGTCCAGCAGGAAGTGGAACCCGGTGGCCCGGACGTCGTACATGATCCACTCTTCGGTCTTGGGGATCAGGTACGACCCGTTGCGCTCCAGCTGGATGCCCGTGCCGCCGCGCCCGCGCACCACGGCCGCCGCGATGCCGTCGCCGAAGAGGCCGTTGGAGAGCAGGGAGCCGATGCCGAGGTCGGTCGGCTGGTAGCACAGCGAGCAGAACTCGCAGGCCACGATGAGCGCGTTGGCCTCCGGGTAGGCCGTGCAGAAGTCGTGCGCCCGGTTGATCGCCGCGCCGCCGGCCGCGCAGCCCAGCTGGGCGATGGGGATCTGGCGGGTGGTGGACTGGAAGGCCATCTCGTTGATCAGCCAGGCCGTGAGCGAGGGCATCATGAAGCCCGTGCACGACACGTAGATGATCACGTCGATGTCGGTGGTGAGGAGCTCCGCCTCGTCGAGCGCGCGCTGCACGACCGACGGGACCCGGGCCTTCGCCTCGGCCGTGTAGATCTTGTTGCGGTCCTCGAACCCGGGGTGCTTCAGGGTCTCCTCGATGGGCTGCACGATGTGCCGGGTGCGCACACCGGTGTTCTCGATCAGCCGGAGGGCCAGCGGCAGGTTGGGGTGGTCCGCGTGACGGGAGCGCGCCAGCTCCAGCGTCTCCTCCATCGTGATCACGTGCTCGGGAACCGACACCGAGGGTTTGCACAAAGTCGCCATGAACCGTCCCTGCTTTCGCCTTCCGGAAGGCCTTCGCCCGCCGGTCAGAAGGTGGTTCACCTCAGAGGGTGGTGCACCCACGATCACCCTTGAGAGCGACGATCTCTCGGTGGACTACTCCAATTCAGGGACCCTGTGTAAAGGTCGGATCAGTATCCGGCCCCCATCGACAGGGCACGCGACGACCGCGAATCCAGCGGACGTGGTCCTCGCCCGGACGTCCAACTTCGCGGAATGGGGCGGCTGTTGGGCAGGGCGAGTCTTCCGACGCAGGCTCGGGGCACCCCCTAGGGGCGCGGGGCTGTATCTACGTGCGGCTCCGCCGCGTGGGCGCGACAAGCCACAACGGACCCGCACCGGCAGAACTACGAAGCGCCCCCACTGCTGTGCGCAATGCACGCGACGTCAATCCGATCAGCCAGCTTCGCCAGCTCGATCGTCAGCGCGGCCACCGTGTCCTCATCGAGCCCGTCCTCCCCGGCCTCGACAAGGTGCAGCCACCGCCCACCCACGGTGCGCAAAAGCTTGCTGACGTCGGCGGCAGCCACCTGCAGGGTCCCGCGGTCGTCGACGATCAGAGGCAGAGTCACTTCGCGGTTCACAGAGGGGATCGTAGCCGCGGAACGCTCACGCTCCGTGCCATACCGTGGTGATGTTGCAGAACTCGCGGATTCCGTGCCCCGACAGTTCCCGCCCGTACCCGGACCGCTTCACCCCGCCGAACGGGAACGCCGGATGCGACGCGGTCATCCCGTTGAAGAACACCCCACCGGCCTCCAGGTCCCGTACGAACCGCTCGACCTCCGCCTCGTCCCGCGTCCACACGTTGGAACTCAGCCCGAACGGCGTGTCGTTGGCGAGGAGGACGGCCTCGTCGAGGTCGGCGACCCGGTACAGCGTGGCGACGGGTCCGAACGTCTCCTCGCGGTGGACGCGCATCTCGCGGGTGATGTCGGTGAGGACGGTCGGCGGGTAGAACCAGCCGGGCCCGTCCGGCCGCTCACCACCGCACAGCACGGTCGCCCCGCTCTCCACCGCGTCGTCGACGAGTTCCTCCAGATCGCTACGGCCCTGCTCGCTCGCGACCGGTCCGACCTCGGTCTCCTCCTCCAGCGGATCACCGACCGTGAGCGCCTTCATGCCCGCCACGAAGCGTTCGGCGAAGGCGTCGAAGACATCCGTGTGCACGATGAACCGCTTCGCGGCGATGCACGACTGCCCGTTGTTCTGCACCCGCGCGGTCACCGCGATCTGCGCGGCCCGCTCGATGTCGGCGGACGGCATGACGACGTACGGGTCGCTGCCGCCCAGCTCCAGCACCGTCTTCTTGACCATGTCCCCGGCGACGGACGCGACCGCCCGGCCCGCGGGCTCGCTGCCGGTGAGCGTGGCCGCCTTCACCCGCTCGTCGCGCAGGATCTCCTCGATCGCGCCGGAACCGACCAGCAGGGTCTGGAAGGCGCCCTCGGGGAAGCCCGCGCGGTGGAACAGGTCCTCCAGGTAGAGGGCGGTCTGCGGGACGTTCGACGCGTGCTTGAGCAGGCCGACGTTGCCCGCCATCAGCGCGGGCGCGGCGAAGCGGATCACCTGCCACAACGGGAAGTTCCACGGCATCACCGCGAGGACGGGGCCGAGCGGCCGGTAACGGACCAGGGCCCGTGAACCGCCCGAGTCCTTGACATCCGCCGCGGCGGGCAGCTCGTCGGCGAGCAGTTCCTGCGCGTGGTCGGCGTACCAGCGCATCGACTTCGCGCACTTGGCGGCCTCCGCGCGGGCCTGTTTGACCGGCTTGCCCATCTCGGTGGTCATGGTCCGGCCGATGTCCTGCTGGTCCTCGTCGAGCAGATCGGCGGCCCGGTGCATGAGCCGGGCGCGCTCGGCGAAGGAAGACGTCCGGTATGTACGGAACGTGGCCTCCGCGAGCTGGAGCCGGCGCTCGATCTCCTCGGCACCCATGGCCTCGTACGTCTTGAGCGTCTCGCCGTTCGCCGGGTTGACCGTCGCGATGGGCATGGCTGACCTCCTGGAGCGGGCTGTGCTTCGACCTTCCCGCGTGGCACGGGGGACCGCAACGCGTACACGGCCCTTCAGCCCGAGTGCTCCGCCAGCCGGTCGAGAAACGTGGCCTGCGCTGTGACGACGACCTCCCGCGCCCGTACGAGGCTCAACCACTCCACCCGGTCCAGCTCCGGGAACTCCTGGACCTGCCCGGACTTCGGCGGCCACTCCATCCGGAAGGTGCCGGGAACCATGGCCGCCGGATCCAGATCAGCATCGATCGCCCACGCGGTGACGACCTTCCCGTTGCTCTGCCGGACCTCGCCGAGCTCGATCGCCTCACCGTCCGGCGGCGCGATCCCCAGCTCCTCCTGGAACTCCCGTCGGGCCGCGTCCCAGGCGGTCTCATCGGGCTCGTACTCACCCTTGGGCACACTCCACGCCCCAGCGTCCCGCCGAGCGAAGAACGGGCCACCCATATGGCCGAGCAACACCTCCAGCCCACGATCGGTGTGCCGGAACAACAACAGCCCGGCACTCCGCTTCCCCGTCCCGCTCACGGCTTCACCTCCGGGTGCGCGGCCAGCAGTGTCTCCACGGTGTCGGCCTCCTCGGGTCGTTTGTCCTCGCGGTAGCGCACGACCCGCGCGAAGCGCAGAGTGACACCGGCCGGGTAGCGGGTCGACTTCTGCAATCCGTCATACGCGATTTCCACAACGAGTTCGGGCCGTACGGTCACCACATGGCCGTCGCTCTCCACGGCCAGCTCCTGGAGGCGCTCGGTCTGCCAGGTCAGCATGGCGTCGGTCATGCCCTTGAAGGTCTTGCCGAGCATCACGAAGGAACCGTCCGAACTCCGGGCGCCCAGATGGAGGTTGGAGAGCTTGCCGGTGCGGCGGCCGTGGCCCCACTCGGCGGCCAGGACGACGAGGTCGAGCGTGTGGACGGGCTTCACCTTCAGCCAAGAGGCACCCCGGCGGCCCGCGTTGTAGGGAGCGTCGAGTCCCTTGGCCACGACCCCCTCGTGGCCGCGCTTCAAGGTCTCGGCGAGGAAGGCCTCGGCCGCCGGGATGTCCTCGGGGCCGGACGCGAGAGTCCGGCGTACCCGCATCGGCTCAGGCACCAACTGGGCCAGTTCCGCGTGCCGTTCGGCGAACGGCAGGTCGAGCAGATCACGGCCGTCCACGGACAGCACGTCGAAGAACACGGGGGAGACGGGGACCGTCTCGGCGGCCGTGGCCACGTCCACCCGGGAGCCGACCCGGCCCGCCGTCTCCTGGAAGGAACGGGGCCGCCCGTCCTCGTCGAAGGAGATGACCTCACCGTCCAGGATGAACCGCTCGCCTCTCAACTCCAGTGCGGCGGCGGTCAGTTCGGGAAGCCGGTCGGTGATGTCGTCGAGGGTGCGGGTGTAGAGCCGTACGGCCTCGCCGTCGCGGTGGACCTGGACGCGGATGCCGTCGAGCTTCTCCTCGACCGCGCAGGCGCCCAGCTTCTCGACCGCCTCCGCGACGGACGAAGCGCTGTGCGCGAGCATCGGCAGGACCGGGCGCCCCACGGTCAGTTGGAAACGGTCGAGCGCGGCGGGCCCGTCCGCGAGCAGGGCCTCGGCCACCGTCTGGAGCGAACCGGCCAGCATCACGGCCCGCCGAACATCCGTCGCTGGCACGCCCGTTGCCTCGGCCAGCCCTTCCACGGCGACGGCGTCCAGCGCGCCCTGCCGGACCTCGCCGGTGATCAGCCCGAACAGGAAGCGCTGCTCATCGGCGGTGGCCGCGCCCATCAACTCGCCCACCAGACGGGCGCGTTCGGCCTGTGAACCGGCGCCCGACACCTTGCCGAGGCCGGTGAGCCGGGCGTCCACCTCGCGCACGGTGAGAGTGGGTTCCGATGCCGGTTCGACGGGCCGGCTCAGCACCTTCCAGCCGATGCCGAGGCGGCCCTGCGGCAGGCGGCCCGCCAGATACGGGATGACGATCGGGACGTCGTCGGCCTCCGCGTCCCGGAAGAGCTCCGCGAGCAGGGCGATCTTCCGGGACCGCGCCGAGGTGGCGGCGACCTCCTGGGACACATGCGCGAGCCGGGTCAGCAGCATGCAGCCATCGTGCAACGGAGGCGGGCGGTCTACACCCGGACGGCCGCGTCGAGATCGCTCATGAGCAGCTCGCCGTTGATCGTCGCGCCCGCCCGGTACCCGGCGGAAGCCGCGTTCACGACCTGCTCTCCGAAGCCCATCGCGTTGCCGACCGCCCACACCCCGGGCACGGTCGTCAGACCCGTCGGATCGACCACGGGGTACGCGCCGAACGGGGTCTCCTGCAGCTCGGCGCCCAGCTTCTCCAGCAGCCCGGTCTGCGGGACGGCCCGAGGCGCTACGAACAGGGCCTCGCGGGGGTGTGTGGTGCCGTCCGTGAGGCGGACGCCGGTGAGCCGGTCGTCCTCGACGGCCAGTTCCGCGACTTCACCAGGCACTACGGCGACCCCGGCCGCGGCCAGCCTGCGCAGGTCGTCGTCCGTCAGCTCGGACTCGGCGACCGTGTGCAGGAACAGGGTCACGTCCTTCGACCACTGCGAGACCATCAGCGCCTGGTGCACGCTCATCGCCGTCGTCGCGAGCACCCCGAAGGCCTGGTCACGGACCTCCCAGCCGTGGCAGTACGGGCAGTGGATCACGTCACGCCCGAAGCGCTCGGCGACTCCGGGGACGGCGGGCAGTTCGTCCTTGAGCCCGGTGGCGACGACGATCCGCCGCGCGTGCACGGTCTCCCCACCGGCAAGCGCCACGGCGAAGTCCTCGCCCTCGATCTTCGTGACGTCCACCGCGCGGTCCCGGACCAGGCCGACGCCGTAGCGCGCGATCTCCTCGCGGCCCAGGGCGAGGAACTCGGCGGGTGACATGCCGTCCCGGGTCAGATAGCCCTGCATGTGAGCGGCGGGTGTGTTGCGCGGCTCACCGGCGTCGACGACCAGTGTGCGACGCCGGGACCGGCCCAGGACCAGCGCGGCGGAGAGCCCTGCCGCTCCGCCGCCGATGACGACCACTTCGTAGGTTCCCGTATGTGTCTCGGTCACGGTGACCACCTCCACTCCCGAAGGTCGACCCATCACTGCCGTATTGACAAACGTGTTTGCCGAAACTGCAATATCGGTCATGAACGACGACACGGACGACGTACTCGCGGAGGTCGGCCCGAGGCTGCGACGGATCCGCAAGGAGAAGGGCGCGACGCTCGCCGGCCTCTCGGAGGCGACCGGCATCTCGGTGAGCACCCTGTCCCGCCTGGAGTCCGGCCTCCGCAAGCCCAGCCTGGAGCTGCTGCTGCCGATCGCGCGGGCGCACCAGGTGCCCCTGGACGAACTGGTCGGGGCGCCGACGGTCCGAGACCCGCGCGTACGCGCCGAGCCGATCGTCCGAGGCGGCCGCACCCACTGGCCCCTGACCCGCCAGCCCGGCGGCCTCCAGGCTTACAAGGTCCTGGAACCGCAGCGGAAGGTCGAGCCGGATCTCCGGACGCACGAGGGCTACGAGTGGCTGTACGTGATGTCCGGCCGCCTGCGGCTCCTGCTGGGCGAGCACGACGTGGTGCTGGGGCCGGGGGAGGCCGCCGAATTCGACACCCGGGTACCGCACTGGTTCGGCTCGACGGGCGAGGGCCCGGTGGAATTCCTGAGCCTGTTCGGCCCCCAGGGCGAACGAATGCACGTAAGGGCAAGACCAAAGAGGGGCCAGTAAACACGCCGCCCCCTGCAGCGCCCCGTTTTCAGGGGCGCGGGGAACTGCGCGACCAGCCCCCACGAGCCCGCAGCCAAAGAACTACCGGCACCCACCGCACCGTGACGAACCCGACTGTTCCCTCATCGGCAAGCGACCGCTTAGTATGCAACCGACCCCGGTCAGACAGAGCAGTCCCGTGGAGGCCCCGCATGCAGGCATGGCAAGTGCACGAGAACGGCGAGCCAAGTGAGGCGATGCGCCTGGCGGAGGTGGAACGACCCACGCCGGGCGACGGCCAGGTCCTGCTGAAGGTACGCGCCGCGAACATCAACTTCCCGGACGTCCTGATGTGCCGAGGCCACTACCAGGTCAGGCCCCCGCTCCCGTTCACCCCGGGTGTCGAGATCTGCGGCGAGACCGAGGACGGCCGCCGCGTGATCGCCAACCCCGCGCTGCCGTACGGCGGTTTCGCCGAGTACGCCGTCGCGGACGCCGCTGCCCTGCTGCCCGCCCCCGACTCGCTGGACGACGCCGAGGCCGCCGCACTCCACATCGGCTACCAGACGGGCTGGTTCGCGCTCCACCGGCGCGCCCACCTGGAGGCAGGCGAGACCCTGCTCGTGCACGCCGCCGCCGGCGGGGTCGGCAGCGCGGCCGTGCAGCTCGGCAAGGCCGCCGGTGCCACCGTCATCGGTGTCGTCGGCGGCGCCGAAAAGGCGGTCGTGGCACGGGAGTTGGGCTGCGACGTCGTGATCGACCGGCGTACCGAGGACGTCGTCGCGGCCGTCAAGGCGGCCACCGGCGGACGCGGTGCCGACGTGATCTTCGACCCGGTCGGCGGCGACGCCTACACGCAGTCCACGAAGGTGGTCGCCTTCGAGGGCCGGATCGTGGTCGTGGGCTTCGCGAGCGGGACGATTCCCAGCCCCAGCCTCAACCACGCCCTGGTGAAGAACTACTCGATCCAGGGCCTGCATTGGGGCCTGTACGCCACCAAGAACCCGAAGCTGATCCAGCACTGCCACGAGCAGCTGACCGACCTGGCCGCACGCGGCGTCATCAAGCCGTTGGTGAGTGAGCGCGTCCCGCTGGCCGGTGCGGCCGCCGCCGTGCAGCGCCTCGGCGACGGTGTCACCACCGGCCGGGTCGTCGTCGTACCGTCGTTGGAGAACGGAGCCGCCGTATGAGCGAAGAGACCACGGGCGCGGCCACCAGCGCGGCCGAACTGCGCCGCCGCACCCAGGAGTTGCTGGCCGCGCACCCGCCGCTGGAGACCGACCGGCTCGACTTCCTCAAGGCCCGTTTCGACGCGGGGCTCGCGTGGGTGCACTACCCCGAGGGCCTCGGCGGGCTGGGTGCCCCGCGCGCTCTCCAGGCCGTCGTGGACGCCGAGTTGGAGGCGGCCGGCGCTCCCGACAACGACCCGCGCCGGATCGGTATCGGCCTCGGAATGGCCGCGCCGACCGTCCTCCGCTTCGGCACCGAGGAGCAGAAGCAGCGCTTCCTCAGGCCGCTTTGGGTGGGCGAGGAGGTCTGGTGCCAGCTCTTCAGCGAGCCCGGTGCCGGGTCCGACCTGGCCGCGCTCGGTACGCGTGCCGTCCGTGAGGGCGACGAGTGGGTGGTCAACGGGCAGAAGGTGTGGACGTCCAGCGCCCATCTCGCCCGCTGGGCCATCCTCATCGCGCGCACCGACCCGGACGTGCCCAAGCACGCGGGCATCACCTACTTCATCTGCGACATGACCGACCCCGGCGTCGAGGTCAGGCCGCTGCGCCAGATCACCGGCGAGGCCGAGTTCAACGAGGTCTTCCTCACCGACGTCCGTATCCCGGACGCCCATCGCCTCGGCGAGGTCGGCGACGGCTGGCGGGTCGCGCAGACCACGCTGATGAACGAGCGTGTCTCCATCGGTGGCATGCGCATCCCGCGCGAGGGCGGCATGATCGGCCCGATCAGCCAAACCTGGCGCGAACGCCCGGAGTTGCGCACGCACGACCTCCACCAGCGCCTCCTCAAGGTCTGGGTGGAGGCCGAGGTCGCCCGGCTCTCCGGCGAGCGGCTGCGCCAGCAGCTCGTCGCCGGCCAGCCCGGCCACGAGGGCTCCGGCATGAAGCTCTCCTTCGCCCGTCTCAACCAGGAGATCAGCGCCCTGGAGGTCGAACTCCGGGGCGAGGAAGGCCTGTTGTACGACGACTGGACCATGCGGCGCCCGGAAATGGTCGACTTCACCGGCCGCGACGCCGGCTACCGCTACCTCCGCTCCAAGGGCAACAGCATCGAGGGCGGGACCAGCGAGGTCCTGCTGAACATCGTCGCCGAGCGCGTCCTGGGCCTCCCGGCCGAGCCGCGCACCGACAAGAACGTCGCGTGGAAGGACCTCTCCCGATGACAGATCTTCTCTACTCGGAGGAGGAAGAGGCGCTGCGCTCGGCCGTCCGGGACCTGCTCACCGACCACTGCGACGCGGCGAGTGTCATCGTGCGCACCGAGTCGGACACCCCGCACGACCTGTCCCTCTGGAAGTCCCTCGCCGACGGCATGGGCCTTGCCGGTCTCCTGGTGCCCGAGGCGAAGGGCGGCCAGGGCGCCACGCACCGCGAAGTCGCCGTCGTCCTGGAGGAGTTGGGCCGCGCGGTCGCCCCGGTCCCGTACCTCACGAGCGCGGTCGTCGCCACCGAGGCACTCCTCGCGTGCGATGCGGACGACCTGCTCGCGGACCTGGCCTCGGGCCGGAAGATCGGCGTCCTCGCCGTCTCCCTGAGCGTCGCACCGGGCGGCGCCCACAAGGCCGTACGGCAGGAAAAAGGCTCCCTGTACGGGGAGTTGACCGGGATCGCGGACGCGGCCGCCGCCGATGTGCTGCTGGTGCCGGGGGCGGACGGCGGGCTGTACGCCGTCGACGCGGCCGCCGTGACCGTCGTACCGCAGGTGTCCCTCGACCTGACCCGGCCGCTGGCGCGCGTGGTGTTCGACGGGGCCGCCGGGCGCCGGATCGGGGACGCCGAACCCGCCGTACGACGTGCTCTGCGGGCCGGGGCCGGGCTGCTCGCGTCCGAACAACTGGGCGTCGCCGACTGGACGTTGACGGAGACCGTCCGGTATCTGAAGGAGCGCAAGCAGTTCAACCGGCCCGTCGGCGGGTTCCAGGCGCTCAAGCACCGGCTGGCGCAGCTGTGGCTGGAGGTCGTCAGCCTGCGGGCCGCCGCGCGCAACGCCGCGGACGCCCTCACGACCGGTGACGACACCGATGTGGCGGTCGCCGTCGCGCAGGCCTACGCGGCGTCCGTCGCCGTCCACGCGGCCGAGGAGGCCGTGCAGTTGCACGGCGGCATCGGCATGACGTGGGAGCACCCGGCCCACCTCTACCTGAAGCGGGCCAAGGCCGACTCGATCGCCTACGGCACGGCGGGCGCCCATCGCGAGGCGCTGGCGGAACTGGTCGATCTGTCAGCCCCCTGACCACCGGTCGTCCATCCGGTGAAGCCCGTCCCACCTGGGGCGGGCTTTTCCGTGCGCTCTCGCCGAAGGAGTGAACAAGCGAGGGCAGTCCGGCCAACTCCTGGCATGTACAGGTTCGTTGGCGTGCTCACAGCCTCATACTCCCTGTGGTTCGAACCCGCCCCACAGGGAGGAACACCATGGCCCTCATCACCCGTCGCAGAGCCCTCACCGCGCTCGGCGCCACCGTCGCGGCAGTCCTCGCGCCGCCCGCCGGCAGCGCGTTCGCCGGCGAACAAGGGCACCGCAAGCGGCCGTTGTGGCGCGCCCACGCCCACAACGACTACGAGCACCCCCGGCCGCTCTTCGACGCCCTCGACCACCGCTTCGGCAGCGTCGAGGCCGACATCTTCCTCGTCGGCGACCAGCTCCTCATCGGGCACGACGCATCCGAACTCGACCCGAGCCGCACCCTCGAATCCCTCTACCTGGACCCCCTCTCCGCCCTCGTGAAGGCCAACCACGGCTCGGTGTACCGGGGTTGGCGCCATCCGCTGCAACTCCTGATCGACATCAAGACCGAGGGCTCCTCGACGTACCTCGAACTCGACCGCCATCTCCAGCGCTACAAGCACCTGTTCACGACCTACGCCCACGGACGCGTCCACCCCGGCGCCGTCACCAACGTCATCTCCGGCGACCGCGCGGCCCGTATCCCGATGGAGGCACAGACCGCACGACGCGCCTTCTACGACGGCCGGCTCGCCGACCTCGGCGGCTCGGCGCCCGCCTCCTTCATCTCGCTCATCAGCGACAACTGGCAGACCAACTTCACCTGGCTCGGCGCCGGGACCTTCCCCGACGCCGAACGGCAGAAGCTGCGATCGATCGTCGCGCAGGCGCACGCCCACGGGCAGACCGTGCGGTTCTGGAACACCCCGGACGTGGCGGGCCCCGCCCGTGACGCGCTGTGGGACGAACTGTTCGCCGCCGGTGTGGACTTCCTCAACACCGACGACCTGGCCGGGCTGGAAGCGTTCCTGGACGCGCGCCGGTCTGTGTGACACCCGTTCGGGGGACACGTCAGTAGCCCGGACGAACCCTCCGCTACGCCACACTTGCGGCCGAACGCCGTGAACCAGACATGGCGGCGTGGCGGAGGAGGGTGACGATGGCGATTTCCATCTCTGTGGTGCTGCTGCTCCTGATCCTTGCGGTGATCTTCATGCGCAGCGGCGGGCTGAAGCTCTCCCATGCGCTGGTCTGCGCACTGCTCGGGTTCTTCATGGCGAGCACCAGCATGGCGCCCACGATCCACAGTGGCCTGACGGCCACCGCGGATCTGGTGAGCGGCCTGCATCCGTGAGGTCAGCCGGTCGACCAGTTGATTGATCAGGTGGTTGATCAGTTGGTCGAGAAGACCCCGACGCCGTTCGGTACGGGACGCTCGGCGCCGCCGCTGGGATGGTTCCGTACCGAGGCGGCGCTCGCGCCGGGTGCGCGGGCGACCAGGGTCGTCGAGCCGCCGCCGTCCAGACTGAAGGCGTCGACCGAGCCCAACTCCCGCATCTGCGTGGCGACTTCGGCGATCGTCAGACCGTTGCGGTAGGCGGCCGCGCCGTCCGTCGCGAACAGCAGTAGACGGTGGCCGCCGTTCGCGATCCCCACGGCGGTGCGGACGGCCGAGGCCGTGTTGTCGAGACCGGACAAAGGCTGGCCGTTGCGCAGGACGGGGTAGCCGCCGAGGGCGAAGCGGTACGGAACCCCGGACCTCGACGCCACGAGACGGTGCTGCACCTGGACCCGCTCGCCGTTGTACAGCTTCCGCAGCCGCTGCGCCCCCGTCTCACGGCCGACGAGAACGGTGGTGCCCGCGGCGATGGCACCGCTGCCGGGGGTGTTGGATGCCGACACGACCCGGCCCCCACGGACGGTTACCTCATAGGTGTCGGCACTACAGGCGCCGGCCCGGTTCGTGTCTGTGCCACATGTGGCACGGACCCGGGAGACGCTGCCCCACTGTGTGGTGAACGCACCGATGGAGTTCTCCGGCAGCGCGTACTGATTGAACCCGCCGAGCGTCAGCAGCTCGTGCGGGGTGCGGACCGACCCGCTGAGGGCGAGACTGTTCAGCCGGGCCACCCGGTCGACCCCCACACCGAGCACGTTGCGGGTGTTCGTGCCGGGCGGCAGCGCGGGCCCGAAGCGCTGGCCGTCCGGCACCGCGGCCTTCAGCGCGATGCCGCTCGCGACGGCGGGTCCGTCGGTGGAGCCGGTGGCCTCGACACCCGGGTGCTGGGTCTCGGTGATGTTGAAGAAGTCACCGTTGACGCCCGCGACGGCGCCCGCCGAGTCGGCCAGCCGGGAGACGGGTTCCCGGGCCGCCACCGCGCCCGGGTACAGCAGGTTGACCCGGACATGGGTGTTGCGCAGGTCCACGACGACCACATGGGCGTGGGTCACACCCTTGGCCGCCGTGATGTCGAACTGCCGGTAGGTGACGCCGGGCGCGAGCTGTGTGGTGTCCGGCACGGCGCCGGCCGGTGCGGCCCCCACCAGGGCCGCACCGGCCAGCGCGCCGAATGCCGTGAGAAGTGTGAGTACGGATCTGCCTGCTCTTAAACGTTTTTGACGGTGCGTCACAGGGTCCCCTGATGTCTCGTCAACTCTCTCAAGTCTCAGGGGAAGTGCATCAGATGACGGTGACCGGCGGGGCTGCTAGGCGCCGACTACACGGGAACGGGTGAGAAAACGCACCCCCTCGGGTGCCTCCAACGAGAAACCGCTGCCACGGCCTGCTACGACGTCCACGATCAGCCGCGTATGGCTCCACACCTCGTTCTGACTGCGCGAGATCCAGAAGGTCACGGGCTCCGGCACACCCTCGACCTCCAGCTCGGCGAGCAGCACGTCCGAGCCGCCGGTGCGGAACTCGCCCTCCGGGTAGCACATGGGCGCGCTGCCGTCGCAGCAGCCGCCGGACTGGTGGAACATCAACGGGCCGTGCTGTGCGTGGAGTTGGCGCAGCAGATCGGCTGCGGCGGGGGTGAGTTCGACGCGCGGGGTGTTGTCGTCCATGTCAGCCGTCCCAGGAGCCGGATGCGGATCGTCGACCCAGGGCATCACACGCAAGGTTGCGAGAGGGTTGCGTGCCTGTGGGGCGTAGCTGTTCGGCACTACTCGCCTCTACTCGGCTCGGAGTGCGGTCGCCGTACGGATGCGTGCCGCCCAGCCGGCCGGTAGCAGAGACCCGAGTACGGCGACGGCGACACCGGCCATCCCAGGCAGGACGACCGAGGTGACGACCATCGTGACGGTCTGCCGGGGTGTCATGCCGAGCGCCCTGTAAATGCCCAGGTCGTGGACGCACTCATGGGTGTCGAGGACGACCCCGCCCAGCACACCGCGCCCGGCGACGCACACCAGCATCAGAGTGAGCAGCGCGGTGAGCGAGTCGAGGACGGTGGCGGTGCCGCTGCCGTTCGAGGACTTGGTGGTGCTCGCGGTGACCCCCAGGGGCTTCAACTCGGCGTTGAGCGCGGTGAGATACGCGTGCGCGTCCGTGCCGGGTTTCAGATCGACGTACTGCGTGGTGGAGTTGAGGTCGGGCGCCGGTCGCCCGGACCAATTCCCGTACCGCACTGGGGTGATGGCCCACAAGGCCATCCTTGCGATGTAGCCGACGGATGTACGCGGCCCGTCCGTCGGAGGGATTCCGGGCGCCGCCGGCACCCGCGAGAATGGGCCGCTGACGGTGGGAGAGGAAGTCCCGGCCCGACCAGTTCCGGTTCGGCTGCGTCGAGCGGTCGGCGCGCTGCTGCGCCCCGGTGGTCAACTACCGAGCCCTACAGGGCAACAGCGGCTCGTCGACGCCGCACTGGCGCTCGTTCTCACCTTCGTGTCGGTCCAGTACGCGTGGGGCGACGGCTACGACGAGGCCCACCGGCACCGCATGACCGACCTGGTCATTCTGGTGTTCCTGGCCTCGGCCTCGCTCGCGTGGCGACGCCGTTACCCCCTCGCCGTCCTGTGTCTCGTGACGGTCGCGACGGCACCGACCCCGGACGACGTCGCCCGGCTCACCTTCTACGCCTGCCTCAAGATACTTACGGTTCGTGATGAATTGCTTTGCCCTGTGGGTTTTTCCGGCTCCCTTGCGGATTACCTGTTCCACACGTCGGAGAAAGCTGCCGACGCCATCAGGGAACGGCTGCCTCGGGCCGCGCGGCCTGTTCGGAAATCGGACCCGGTCAAGAAGTCCTGGCGGCACTCGCGGCAATCGTAGGGGGAGCGGTCGAGGCGGTGGATTAGCCTGCCTTCCTGGACATGCTGCCGCGGGCCCCGAGGACGAAGCTTCGTCCTCGGGGCCCGCAGCTGAGATTGCGCTGTTCCTGCGTCCGGATCAGCCCTCGACGACGCCGGAAGCGGCGATCTCGATCTTGGCCTTCGTGGCGCCCGACTGCGAGCCCAGGGACTCGATCTTGTCGATGATCTCCGTGCCCTCGACGGCCTCGCCGAAGACGACGTGCTTGCCGTCGAGCCACGAGGTGACGACGGTGGTGACGAAGAACTGCGAGCCGTTGGTGTTGCGGCCGGCGTTCGCCATCGACAGCAGGTACGGGCGGTCGTGCTTCAGGTCGAAGTTCTCGTCCGCGAACTTCTCACCGTAGATGCTCTTGCCACCGGTGCCGTTGTGGTTGGTGAAGTCACCGCCCTGCAGCATGAACTGCGGGATGACGCGGTGGAAGCCGGAACCGGCGTAGCCGTAACCGTTCTGCCCGGTGGCCAGCTCGCGGAAGTTGCGGGCGGTCTTCGGGACGACATCGTCGAAGAGGTTGAAGACGATGCGGCCGGCCGGGGCGCCGTCGATGGTGATGTCGAAGTAGACGTTGCTCATGGTCAATTCTGTCACTTTCGGTGTGTTGCACCCTCTGCCTGGCGTGACCGTGTGCCGAACGCCAGGCCGTTACGTCAAAGGGCTCTGATCGGAGTCCAGTCCGTCGAACTCTATCCACCTCTATCCACAGAGCAGAACTCGTGCGTCGGCGCCGGCTTCCGGAGGCGGGGCGCCGTACGGCTCCGGTGGGCGGGAGCGTGCGTGGTAGCGTCGGTATACAAACTGTATGCGATGTCTGGGGGTTGCCGTGGCGTCCGGTCGGGAGAAGGCCTACGCGTATCTCAAGGACACGGTGCTGACGGACCCCGAGATGCAGGGGGCCTTCCTGTCGGAGCAGGAGCTCGCCGATCGTATCGGCGTCTCCCGCACCCCCATCCGCGAGGCGCTGCTGATGCTCGCCGCGGAGGACTTGGTCGAACTCGTGCCCAAGCGCGGTGCCCGGGTGGCGCCTCTGACGGGGCGCGAGGTCCGGGAGCTGATGGAGCTGCGCGGCATGGCCGAGCGGTACGCGGCCGAGCGGCTCGTCGCGGCCGGACGGGTGCCCCTGGAGGAACTCCGCTCCCTGCTGGAACAGCAGCGCGCGCTCACCGGCGCCGAGGAGACCCGGGAGTTCATCGCCGTGGACCACCGCTTCCACGCGTCCCTGGTGTCGGCCGTGGGGAACACTCTTCTGGACCGGCACTACGACGGTCTGCGCAGCCGCCAGGTCCGCGCCGGAGTGGTCGCCGTCTTCAACCAGCAGGGCCGGCAGAAGGCGGTGCTCGACGAGCACGAGGCCATCGTCGACGCCCTCGCCGCCGGTGACGCGCAGGCCGCGTGCGCGGCCATCGACCACCACCTGCAGTCGACCCTCAAGGTGCTCCTCGACGGCTGAAGCCGCTCCTCGGCGGTCAGGGGTAGGTGATCACGAGCATCGTCACACCGTCCGCCGAGGTCCACGGCCCGTGCGGCATGCCCGGAGGACGGCAGGCGTACATGCCCGCCGTGAAGGTGCGGTCCAGCGTCAGGTCGTGCATCGCTCCCTCGACGAGATACACCTCCTCCCATACGTCGTGCAGCGCCACGCCCGCGGCCGAGGAGTCCGTGCCCGGCGCCCACCGGACGAGCGCGGTACGCCGACCGCTCTCCGGATCCTCGGCCAGCACGCACTCCTCGACACCGGGTCCGGCGCCGGCCGGTGGGCGCCAGGGTCCGTCGGGAAGGTGGAACTCCAACTCGGGTCCGCTCATCGCCACACCTCCGGCCGCCGGTTCGCCAGCACGGACGTCTTCTCGCGGACCGCGCCGACCTCGTCGACGTCCAGGTCGGTCACGAGCAGCTCCGGCTCGGCGCCGAGGGAGGCCCGTACGGTCCCGTCGGGGCCGACCACCAGGCTGTGTCCGATGCCGGTCGGCACCGGGCCCGGACCGGTGCCGGGATCGGCCTGGCCGACGGCGGCGATCCAGACGGTGGCGTCCAGCGCGCGGGCCCGCACCAGCAGTTCCCACTGGTCGAGCTTGCCGGGGCCCGCGCCCCAGGAGGCAGCCAGCAGGGTGCCCACCGCCCCGGCGTCGGCGTGCGCCCGGAACAACTCGGGGAAGCGGACGTCGTAGCAGGTCGCCAGACCCAGCCGGACGCCGTCCACGTCGATCACGGCGGGGCGCGAACCCGGGGCGACGGTCCCGGACTCGCGGAAGCCGAAGGCGTCGTAGAGATGGATCTTGTCGTACGACTCCTCGACGCCGGGTCCGGTGGCCAGCAGGGTGTTGGTCACCCGGCCCTCGTCGGCCGGGGTGAACATGCCGGCCACGACGACCGTGCCGGTCGCCCGGGCGATCTCGCGGACGCCGTCGGCCCACGGTCCGTCGAGGGGCTGGGCGAGCGGGGTCAGCGGTGTGCCGAAGCAGGCCATCGACGCCTCGGGGAAGACGACGACCCGGGCTCCGGCGTCGGCGGCGCGGCGCGTCCACTCCTCGACGAGGCGCAGGTTCTTCTCGGGGTCGGGGCCGGTGGTCAGCTGGCTGAGGGCGATCCGCATAACGCGGTGCCTCCTTGTCTGGGGCGGGGTGGTGTGGGTGTGGTCAGTGGAGGTCTGCCGTGGCCGGGGTCTTCGGCGCGGCGAGCTGTTCGTCCTCGTCTACGGCGGCCTCGGGATTGCGGCCCAGCATGACGCCCACCAGGGAGATCGCGGAGGCGAGGGCGATGTAGAGGGCCAGCGGTATCCAGCTGTCGTAGGCGCTCAGCAGGGTGGTGAACAGGAGCGGGGCGATGGCGCCGCCGATGATTCCGGCCAGGGTGTAGGCCAGCGAGGAGCCGGTGTAGCGCAGGCGGGGTGAGAACTGTTCGGCGATGAAGGCGGCCTGCGGGCCGTAGAGGCAGCAGTGGATCACCAGGGCGACGAGGACTCCGGCGGCGAGCGGCAGCCAGGAACCGCCGGCGGCCATCGGGAAGAACACGAACGGCCGCACCGCGGCGGCGATCGCTGAAATGCCGTACAGCAGGCGGCGGTTGACGCGGTCGGAGAGGGCGCCGGCCAGGGGCATCAGGAAGACCTGGACCGAGGAGCCGATGAGCACGGCGGCGAGGGCGGAGCCGCGTGACATGTCGAGTTCCTGGGTGGCGTACGTCAGCACGAAGACAGTGAACATCGCGTAGAGGACGTCCGGGCCGACCCGGCAGAGGATCGCGGCGGTGAGGGCGCGGGGCTGGGTGGTGAAGACCTCGCGGATCGGGGTCTGGGGGCGGGACTGTTCGGCTTCCATCGCCTTGAAGACCGGGGTCTCCTCCAGCTTGGCGCGGATCCAGAGCCCGAAGCCGACCAGGACGCCGGACAGCAGGAACGCGACCCGCCAGCCCCACGACTCGAACTGCGCCTCGGTCAGCAGGGCGCCGAGGGCGGCGAGCACGCCGTTGGCGAGCAGGTTGCCGGCGGGCGGGCCCACCTGCGCGGCGGAGGCGTAGAAGCCCCGGCGGCGGGAGTCGCCGAACTCGCTGGACAGCAGCACCGCGCCGCCCCACTCGCCGCCCACGCCGACGCCCTGGGCGAAGCGCAGCACGACCAGGGCGATGGGCGCGGCGACGCCGATCGTGCCGTAGGCGGGCAGCAGGCCGATGGCGAAGGTGGCCACGCCGATCAGGACGAGGGTGGCGATCAGCACCTTCTTGCGGCCGATCACATCGCCGAGCCGGCCGAAGACGAGGCCGCCGAGGGGGCGGGAGATGTAGCCGACCGCGTAGGTGGAGAACGCGAGGAGTGTGCCGGTGAGCGGGTCCTCGGAGGGGAAGAAGAGGTCGCCGAAGACGAGGGCCGCCGCGGCGGAGTAGACGGCGAAGTCGTACCACTCCAGGGCGGTGCCGGTGAGGCTGGCGACGAAGGCGCGGCGGACGCCGGAGCGCTTCTCCGCGGCCCCGGCGTCGCTCTTCGGGGTGTCGTGCATGGGGCCCATCCTTGCTCGGGGACATCGACCTTCCGGCATACTTCTTGTATACAGGTGGTATGCGCAAGCCCTGCGCCGGAAGTTAACCGTGGAGAAATCAGGTTCCCCGGGCTTCCGTTCCCTGTTCCCCGATCCCTGGGAGTGCCCTCATGTCCGTGCTGACCTTCGACCTGCCCGACGGATCGACGCGCGAGGTCGATGTCGTCCAGGTCCTCAACGCCGGGTACGCCGGGCGCTGCCAGGACGACGTCGCCGCGCACGTCGCTGAACTCGCCGAGCTGGGTGTGCCGGGTCCGGCCGTGACGCCGGCGCTCTATCCCGTCTCCCCGTACCTCGCCCAGCAGACGGAGCGGGTCGCGGTCCAGCACGGGCGCACTTCCGGCGAGGCCGAGTGGGCGCTGGTCGTCGCGGAGGACGGGGAGCTGCTGCTGACCGCCGCGTGCGATCACACCGATCGTGACCTGGAGGTGCACGGGGTGGCCTGGAGCAAGAACGCCGGCCCCGACGTCCTCGCGCGTCGCGCCTGGCGGCTGGCCGATGTGGAGTCCCGTGTCGACGAGATCACCCTGCGCGCGTGGGTCAGTCACGCCGGCACGGAGACCGAGATCCAGACCGGCACACTGGCCGAACTGCTCACCCCGGCCTACTGGGTTGAGGTTCTGCGTTCCCGCGGCGAGCTGATTCCCGGGACTGTCCTGATCTCCGGGACCATCCCCATGGCCGTTGGGGTCGACCAGTTCGCCGACGGCTGGCGTGTCGAACTGGCCGACCCGGCGGGCGGGGACGTCATCGGCCTCTCCTACGACGTCCGGCCGATGCCGGAGCCCATCGGCTGACGAGGTGAGCGTGCGGGGCGAACTCCCGCCGTCCGGCGGGGTGAACGATTCGGCCGGGTTGTGGTCCCCGGTATCGGTCCTCGGTATCCGCCCCTGCCCGATGTCCGATGCCCGATCAATCAGGGAGAGTTATCAAGGGAGTTACTAGGGGAAGTAGAGTGCGGCCTTCGCCAGGACGTGCCCCGTGAACATCCCGCCGTACATGCTCCCGCCCCGGTACATGGTGACCCGGATGACTCCCGACCCCGACGTCTCCACGGTGATGGGCCGTCCTATGAGAGACGTTCCGAGGACCCGGGCGTCCTTGGCGGCCCAAGTCCGCGCGTCGGGCCGGGCGTTGCCCGTGACCAGTGCGGGCAGGATCAGCGCGGCGTTGCGGGCGCCGGCCAGCCCGCCCCGCAGGTTCTTCGCGTAGTCCAGGGCCCACCCGGTGTACTCGGTCAGCAGGGCCTGGTCGACCTCGGGGACCGAGGCGGCGAGGACGAACAGTTCCGCCTTGGTGCCGAACCACCGCGCCTTGCGGTCCGACCGGCTGCCTATCATCACCGGGCGGTCGCGCCAGGTGGTCCCGGTCACCACCGACCCGTCGGCGGCCAGCCGTTCACGAAGCCCCGCCAGGTAGGAGTCGGCCGCGCCGGTCGCCGGTGCCGGGTCGCTCTGATGTTGAGTCATGCGGGGATCTTCCGTCACATTCAGCCCGGGGACAGGGGGTTCCTCGAAATTCGGCGGCCGGGCCGCGCCGGCGTCGGCTGCGGTGTGTCGGGGCGCGGTGTCGCGGGGAGGTGTCTGAGGGGAGCTCTCCCAGGCCAGGCGCCCTTCGCTGGGCCGGAGTGGGGTTGCTTCGCAATACGGACGAGCGGCCGGGCGCCGCCGGACCGTCCAACCGTGAACCGGCCACGAACAGTCAGTTCGCGCGGACAACGGGGCACACCGGACGGCATCCCTCCGCTCGGACTTGCGCGCGAAAACCGATCGGTTTACGATCAGGGAACCGATCGGTTTACGTTGCGGAGGCGGGCGATTTCCGACCCCATTACTCAGGAGTACGGATGGCTTCCCCGTGCGACGCAAAGGGCAACCGCCCTATTACTCCGTCGATAGTGGCTGCGAGGGTCACTGAGGTGGCGCAAGTCGCGACCGACGTCAACATCATCATCAACAATGCGTGCGTCCTGCTGCCGGTGCCCCGTGCCCGTCTAGAGCAGCGAACGCCAGTTTCCTGATACCGGAGAGGGTATTGGCAATGAGCGCGAATTCACAGAAGAAGTTCTACGCCCTGAATATGTTTGACGTGGCCGACTTGGAGAAGTACCTCGCGTACTTCCGCCGTTTGCCTGAAGAGGCTCCGCAATATGGTGGCCGAATGGTGGCCTTTGGCCGTTTCCGAGACAGCGTGGCCGGTGACCTCGCGCCACGGCAGGTTCTGTTTGTCGTCGAATGGGAGTCCGAAGAGGCGTTCAACAGGTTCCGGGACGCTCCGGACTTGGCCGACTTCCATCCGCTGCGGGTGAACGGGACGGCGTCCTATGTCTGGCAGACGTTCGATGGTCTCGATATGAGTGACCCCGCCAACGTTTCGCTCGACGACGTCTTGGCGGTGCTCAAGCCTTAAAACCCGCATTGCTACGGAGTCGGATGAGCCGGCTGACGAGTCGTCGGCCGGAGAAGGGCGCCTCCAGCAGCGTTTCGCTTTCTGGCCCGGCCGAGAGGCATCGCCCGGAGTGCAGTCGGCTGATGGCGTGTCAGGGGCGGTCTTGGCGGACCGCCCCTCCACGGAGTCGATACCAGAACTGGCCGCGGTGCGATCCGGGCAGTCTCCCAACGTGATCGACGACGCTGCGGACACGGCCTGGGACCGTGAACTCGAAGACCTCTTCCTCCGCATCGGCCACCACTTTGGCCGCGCGGACCTGCGACGCCGTATGCGGGACTACGATGCGTGACTACGTCCGTGCCCTGCTCGGCCCGCTCGGCCGCAAGAGCGGCTGACAACTGGCCGAATACGCTGGCCACCGCACCCTCGATGGCCTCAGCGGCTGCTCGACGGAGCCACCTGGAGTGCCGCCGTCATCCACGGCGCTCGCCCCTCACAGCAGCCTTCCCGGCCTCGGTGTCACTCGTCACGTCAGTCGTCAACTGCCGCTTCCAGCTCAAGAGTTACACCGCTCACCGTGCAGACCCCGCTGACTGTGTTGGCAAGAGGGCCGGAGGGCGTCACGCAGACTTCCTCGACGGGCACTCGGCCATCGCTCACACCTCCAGCACCAACCGCTCTCCTTCCGGTGCACGTGAGACGCAGGGCAGCATGGCGCCGGCCGCGCGTTCGGTGGCGGTGAGCCGGCGGTCACGGTGATCGACGTGGCCCTGGGCCACCCGTACCCGGCAGGTGCCGCAGAACCCCTGGCGGCAGGAGAACGGCAGGTCCGGCAGGGCCTCGTGGAGAACATCCAGGGCGGAGCGGTCGTACGGCACCGGCAGAACGCGCCCGGTGCCGCCCAGTTGGAGTTCGAAGGGACGGCCGTCCGTGATCGGGGCCGGGGCGAAACGCTCGAAGTGCAGGGCGGACGCGCGGCTGTCACCGAACGCGCGCCGAACGCCGTCGATCATGGGCGCGGGCCCGCAGCAGTACACCGCACCCGCCGCCGAGATCGAGCTCAACAGATCGGCTGCTTCGGGCACGCCGGACTCGTGGTCAGGACGGATGGAGACCCGGCCAGGGGCTGCGGCCGCGAGGTCGGCCAGCTCTGCCGCGAAGGGCATCGAGCCGCGGCTGCGGCCGGTGTGCACGAGCCGCCAGTCCAGCCCGCGTCGGGCGGCTTCGCGGGCCATCGGCAGGATCGGGGTGATGCCGATGCCGCCCGCGATGAGCAGGATGGATGCCTCGGCGGCGAAGGGGAAGGCGTTCCGGGGCCCGGTGACGGCGACCCGCATACCGTCTGCGAGGGCGTCGTGTACCTCGGCCGAGCCGCCTGCGCCGTTGGCGATGCGACGCACCGCGATGCGGTACCGGTACCGGTCGGCAGGGTCGCCGCACAGCGAGTACTGCCGCTTGCGGCCGGAGGACAGGTGCAGTTCGATGTGGGCGCCGGGCTGCCAGGGCGGGAGTAGTGACCCGTCGGGCGCTGCCAGCCGCAGGGAGACGACGTCCTCGGCCTCTTGGTGTTTGGCGGCGACCACCAGTTCCCGGATCACGGGCATCTCGGTGGCCGGCGGGCGCCTGGGAGGAGTGCGAGGAGTGCCGCGCCGCGCGAGGCGTGTGACCGCGTGGTCGCTGAAAGCCGCCAGCTTCTGCATGAAGGAGTCGCTGCGCGGCCTGCCGTACAGGTCCGGTGGCCGGGTGACGGGTGTGCTGGTGCTCATGGGATGCCCTGCTGGTCGCCGGGTCACTGGGCAGCCGCTCGGGCGGCGGGGGACGCCGCCAGGTAGGCGACCGCCAGCTGGGTCGAGCCCTCTTGCGTCGGGTGGTAGCCAGGGCGGAAGTAGCGCAGCACCGAGCGGGCGAACGAGACCGGCGGGGGCAACAGGTCCTTGCGGGCCGCGGCCAGGTAGTCGCGGAAGCGGACCTTGACCCGGTCGTCGAGTTCGGGGTCGGCGCTCATCAGGAAGCGGACTCCGCGGATCCACAGCCGGGTCAGCACCGGAGCGGTGACGAGCATGCCGACCGTTCGGCGCCGGTAGCGGGGATCGAGGTGCACCAGCAGGTCGAACGCGACCGAACGGTGTTCGACCTCTTCCGCGCCGTGCCAGCGGAAGAGATCGAGCATCGCGGGGTCCGCGCCGGCCTGGTCCAGGTGCCTGTTGCTGAGAATCCAGTGACCCATGTACGCGGTGAAGTGCTCGAAGGCCGCTATGAGGGCGAGTCGTTGGAGGAGGTGCGCGTGTGCGGCGGCCGGTGTCAGCTCCGGCCGGTCTCCGAGCACCCTGCGGAAGATCCATTCGGACTGCAGGGTGTACGGAGCCGGGTCCAGCCCCTTGGTGAGCAGGTGCTCCAGGACCTCCTGGTGCGCCTCGGCGTGCATCGCTTCCTGGCCGATGAAACCGCGCACGTCCTCGCGCAGCCGGTCGTCGGTGATCAGTGGCAGTGCCTGCTCGAAGGTGCGCACGAACCAGCGTTCGAGTTCGGGGAGCATGAGGTGGAGCACATCGAAGGTGTGGGTCGCGAAGGGCTCACCCGGCAGCCAGTGCAGCGGCGTGGTACCCCAGTCGAAGGTGACGTCCCGGGGTTGCAGCACCAGGTCGTGGTGGTCGATGGGCTCGGACGGACGCTCCGGGTGGGCATGTGCGGCTCGGAACATGGCAGGTTCCTCCGTCAGCGGTCGGTGTGTGCGAAGGGGTGGTCGGGCAGTCGTCCAGCACTGCTGGTCTGTTGAGCTGTCAGATCGGGTACGCGGTGTGGTCCGGAGCGTGAGTGCGGCGGGATGTGTCCTCGATGCGGTGGGCGAATTCCGCGATCCGGGACGCGATCTCCTCGGGGTGGCTGAGCTGTACCCAGTGCCCGGCGTCGATCGGGCGCCGTTGTATCTGGCCTGTCCAGTGCTCCACTCCGTACGACAGCACTGGGGTGACGCAGAAGTCGCGGGTGGGGATGATGAGTTGAACCGGGACGGTGGTTCGCCGGTCCCGGGGACGTAGCAGGCGGGGCAGCATGTTGGCGCGGTACAGCGCGGTGCCGGACACGGCGTCGCGGGCCAGCGTCTGCGCGGGGTAGGGAGTGTCCCCGGGCACGCCTTGGGCGCCGGTGAGGAAGGCGCGCCAGCGGTGTCCCAGTGCTCTCCAGGTCAGGGCGGGCAGGAGCGGAAGATGGAAGTAGGCGATGTACCAGGACCGTGCGGCCTGCCCCAGCATCTTCGGCAGATCCGGATGCCGCGGCCGGAGGCGGGCCCGGATCAGGTGGCCGACGTGGTCCAGGCAGGGTCCGGAGATGGAGGTGAACGAGGCGATCCGCCCGGCCAGGCGGGTGCCGGTGACCGACTCCCAGGAATGGATCGATCCCCAGTCGTGTCCGACCAGGTGCACCGGACGATCGGGGCTCACGGCGTCGAGCACCGCCTCCAGGTCGGCTTCCAGACGGGACATCCGGTAGGCGCGCAGCCCCCTGGGCCGGTGGGAGGCACCGGCTCCCCGCACGTCGAAGGCGGTGACGTGGAATCGGTCGGCCAGGCGTTCGGCGACCGGGCGCCACACGGCGCTGGTGTCCGGATAGCCGTGGACCAGCACCACCGCAGGAGCCGTGGACGCTCCCCACTGATAGGCGGCCAACTCCACGCCGTCCACGCTGTCTACGGCGATCCGGCGGGCGGCCGGGCCGGTCATCGGCCACCACCGGCAGGGGTCAACTCGCCGTAGTTCAGACCGCCGTGGAAGAAGCTGGGCCGCACCGGCCAGTGCCGCTTGAAGGGGGCCAGCTCCGAGGAGGGCAGGATCTGCAGCCAGCGCGGGTCGCGCCGGCTGGGGTCGGCGAGGGTCTTCTCCTTGACCATGGAGTCGTACTGGTCGAGAGAGTCCTCCAGGGTGTTGGCGTTGGGGACCACCTCACGGCCGTAGAACGCGGCGTGGCGGCGCACCCCGGGGATGCGGGAGAGCTCGGGCTGCCAGTTGTCGGCCGAGATGCCGTTCTCGGAGGAGACCCACACCCCGTCGGGGGTGTTCAGCACCAGGGAGTGGTTGCCGTCCGTGTGGCCGGGGGTCCACAACAGGCTGACGCCGACGCCGAGTTCGACATCGCCGTCGAATGCGGTGACGCGCTCGGCCGGTACGCCGTCCATGCCTCCGTCGACGTACCAGGCCCACTGCATCGGATGCACCGATTCGAAGGTGCCCAGCTCCCTGCGGTGCACCAGCAGCCTGGCGCGCGGGAACAGCGCTTCGCGGGGCGCTCGTTCGCCCGGAATCGTGCTGGTACTTCCCATGATCATGCGCACGTCCTGGACGTGCAGGTGGTCGAAGCTGACGAAGTCCACGTCCTCGGGTCGCAGACCGCAGGAAGGCAGGACGGTGTCCGGATCCTGGTAGAAGCGGGCGAAGGCATGCTCGGTGAGAAAGTCCCCCGCCAGCCGCTTGAGCTGCGCGTAGAACGGCGCTTGAGCCGTTCCGGCGGCGACGGTCGGCTCCCACACCAGTGTTTTCGGCTCACCGTCGAAGCCGTCGAACCGCACGACGAGCATCCGGTTGACGATGCTCACGAACGGGTTGACGGCGAGCGCGGCGCCGTGGAAGCCGAACCGGGTCGGGTACGGGGCGGCGGCGATGTCGAAACTGCGGACGGCGTGGATGCGGCCCTGCTGGACGAACCGCTCACGGTAGGCGGCAGCCGCGCCGCGCACGGCGCGCAGCCGGTCGCCGCGGGGCCATACGTCGTGGACGCCCTCGAATTCGGGGATGGGACGCGGAGCGGCGGCGTCCTCAGCCTTCTTCGCGCTGATCGACGACTCAGGCGTGGTGGTCACGGGCTCACCTTTCGGGATGGCGGGCGGTCCGGGTGCGCTGCTCGTAGGCCGCGCGGACCGACCGGTCGGACAGGGCGGCGAGCTGGTCGGGGACAAGGAAGTGATGCAGGGCGTCGCGGGCGCGGCCCGGCAGCAGCGCGGCCAACCGGGGCAGGGCGGCTATCCGGCGTGGAACGAAGACCTCGAACCGCGGGCGCAGGACGACGTCGAGCACCGCGTCGGCCACCTGATCCGGCGTCAGGCGCCGAGTGGGGCCGGTCGCGGTGCCCACGGCCAGCTCGGTGTCCACCACGCCGGGCATCACCAGGGACACGTGCACGCCGGTGCCGCGCAGTTCGGCGCGGACGGCTGCGCTGTAGCCGTGGAGGGCGTGCTTCGTCGCCGCGTAGGTCGCCTCGCCTGCCGGGGCGACCTTGCTGGCGGCGGAGGCGATGTTCACCACGTGGCCGCGCCCGCGTTTCCGCATCCCCGGGATCACGAGTTTCATCCCGCGCAGTACGCCGTGGACGTTGACGTCGAACTGGCGCAGGGCGGCTTCCTCCGGTTCCTCCTCGAAGGGGCCCACCCACATGATTCCGGCGTTGTTGATCAGTACGTCGATCGGCCCCAGCTCAGTCTCGACGGTGCGTAGGAAGTCATCGAAGGAAGGTGTGTCGGTGACGTCGAGAGACAGTCCGAGCAGTCGGCCACCGGGACGCGCGCCGATGGCGCCGGCCGTCTCCCCGGCAAGCCCCGCGTCGAGATCGCCGATCGCCACGGCGGCTCCGGCCGCGGCGAGCCGGGCGGCGACGGCACGCCCGATCCCGCGGCCCGCCCCGGTGACCGCGATCACTCGGCCGGTCAGCGGTTGTGTGTGGGGAAGGCTGTCGCGGTCTCTCCGGCTGAACGCATACGGGTGTTTGGGCGGTGCTGCCACGGTCGAGCCCCTTCCTTGCCCTGAGCGTGAGCGGACCGCTGAGCGGCAAGCGGCCCCCACACACTTCTGACACGTTGACGTGTCAGATGAACTGACAAGCTAGAGTGTCAGTTCGGAGCACACCGGTGTCAACACCTCTGCGAAGGGGAGAAATGACCGGCACACAGACCGCCGGGCGGCGCTACGGCGGACGTGAAGCGGCGCAACGACAGCAGGAGCGCCGCACCCGCCTCATCCAGGCGGGCCTCGACCTGTTCGGCACGTCCGGATACGCCTCGGTCTCCGTCAAGCAGGTGTGCTCGCATGCCGGACTGACCCAGCGCTACTTCTACGAGTCGTTCCAGGACCGCGAAGACCTTCTCGCCGGGGTCTACAACGACCTGATCGCTACGATCAGCGCCGAAACCGCGCAGGCCGCAGCCGCCGCCGCACCCGATGTCGACGCCCAACTGCGCGCCGGCCTTGAGGTGTTCATCCGCACACTGGCCGGCGACGCCCGCATGGCCCGCCTGGTGCTCATCGAGGTCGTGGGCGCCAGCCCCCGCCTCGAAGTACGCCGCCGTGAGGTCCTGCACGAATTCGCCGCGATGGTCGCCGCCGTCGTCGGACCGCTTCCCGCCCCGGAAGCCCCCTCCAGCCGGGTCACCATGACCGCGATGAGCCTGGTCGGCGGAGTCAACGAACTCCTCGTCGACTGGACGCTCGGTCACCAGAAGGCAGCCGTCGAAGAACTGATCGACCTGTCCTACACCCTGTTCATCGCGGCCTACCGAGCCATCAGCGAACGGTCCTGATCACGCGTCCCGAAACTGCCTCTGAACTGCTGCTTCTCTCGCCTGCCCTCGCGGTGGCGTGTTTCCTACGATGGTCTCCGCACGGTTCATCCGCGGCGATCAGGTCGTCCTGGGGGTGCGATCGTCCCTACCGCTTTGAGCGTACGCAGCACCGGTGCCGTCTCCAGAGTGCTGATCGCCTTGACCGCGCCCAGGCCGTGGGTGAGGTAGTGGTACAGCGCGGCGCTGTCCGGGCACAGGGCGTGTGCCACGAGATTGGTGGGGCCGGTGGTGTGGGCCACGAAGGCCAGCTCGTCATGGCGGGACAGGGACTCCGCCACCTCGTCGAGATGAGCCGGGGCGACCGCCATCCACAGCAGGACCCTGACGCTTCCGCCCAGCAGGACGGGGTCGATCTCTATGTCGAAGAAGATCGCCCCGCAGGCGCGCAGGTGATCGAGTCGTCGTGAGACCGTCGCCGGTGACCAGCCGGTGTCGGCGGCGAGTTCCGCGACGGCGGCCCGTCCGTCCCGTCGCAGCGCGTCCATCAGGGCGTGGTCCGCGGGGGACAGCTGGACCTGGCGGTAGTCGTCGTGGGGCCGCGTCCCGCCGTACCCGGTGAACGTCCTTCCGCCCAGCATGCGTTGCTGACGCGGGGTCAGTGTGTTGGCGCTCATGCGCCATGGGGTGCGCCAGCCCAGGTAGGTGTGCAGCAGGTGGTGGGCGGAGACGGCCGTGAGACCCACACTCGGCGGCAGTTCGTGCAGGAGCAGGGAGTGGCCGTGCGCGGTGCCCAGGGGGGTCTCCAGCACGGCGACGATCTCGGTGCCCCCTCCGGTGAGGTACACCCATGAGGTGTCCGGCCGGCGCACCAGAGCGTGCGCGAGGTCCAGGGCGGTCTCGGGGGCGGCGGTGAGGCGCAGCAGCCATTGCTCGTGGCCCGTCAGCTGAGGGTCGGGCAGCCCGACGACCCGCAGAGCGGCCTGTTCGCGGAGCCGGTCGTAGCGGCGGGAGACCGTCTGCGGGGACACCGCCAGCACGGTGGCC
This sequence comes from Streptomyces sp. P5F9, assembly GCF_057961495.1. NCBI lineage: Bacteria > Bacillati > Actinomycetota > Actinomycetes > Kitasatosporales > Streptomycetaceae > Streptomyces > Streptomyces sp. P5F9. The sequence goes on from NZ_JBXVPZ010000005.1 coordinate 50,687, forward strand.
AGCTGAGTGAAGGAGGCGCGTCCGTCGATGTGCAGCGCGTGGATCAGGGCGCGGTCGAGTTCGTCGAGCATTCGCACACCATCCTTCACGCATCCTGCGGGGCAGGATGAAACACGGCCGCCGACGGGGAGGGAAGCAGCTCCCCCGTCGGCGGGGGCGGTGGGGATTCACCGCCTCGGGCGACGGAACCTGTGTCAGTCCCTGATCACCGACTTGCACCGCATGAGGAACTCGGCGAGGTAGCCGTCGTGCGGCAGCCCGGAGTCCATCCAGTACGTCGGGTGCTTCCCCACGTACACGTTGCTGATCGACGGTTCCTCCACCAGCTCGGCCACCAGCCGGTCGTCGTGTGTGACCGCGGTCAGGACCAGGCTGTCGCGCAGGGGAGCGAGACCCGCCGCACGCGTCCAGGGCGCCACCCACACGCAGGGGAAGGGCAGTTCCACGGCGGCCTGCGGAGCGTCGGGCCGGTCGAGCTGGTGGACCGCGGCGCGCAGTACGGCGCTGCCGTCGCCGAGTTCGTCCCGTATGCCGTCGCCGCCGAGCCACGGCGTGGTGCCGGTCGCCCGATGCAGCAGATGGGCTTCGAGCGCCTTGGCGGTGGCCAGTGGCTGGACGGGGAAGACGGCCGCCGGATCTTCCGGTGGCAGGCTCGGGACGGCGGCCAGGCGTTCGGCGAGCGCGGCGCACAGCGGGGCGGGATCACCCTCCACGAAGACGGCCGTCGTGTTGACGCAGCCCGTGCCGCCGTGACCGCTCACCGAGTCGACGATCGTGTCGAGGTGTTCCCGCCAGTCCACCTCCCGGGTCAGCAGGATCTTCGACCGGCCAGGACCCTGCGGCAGCACCGAGGGGTCGCCCGCGTACTTGCGCACCATGTCCTCGCCCCCGTACACCAGCCCGAGATCGGAGCCCCGCAACAGGGCGTCCGCCGTCGTGTGGTCGGTCGGCAGGAGAGCCACCTGGTCGTCGCCGAAGCCGGCCGCGCGCAGAGCCGTGACCAGGCGGTGGGGAGTGAACGGCTCACGGCGGGACGGCCGTACGGCGACGCGGTAGCCCAGAGCGAGGGCCTCCGGCCACAGGCTGTGCGGTCCGGGATGGTTGCCGGCCGCGTGCACCGCGAACACGTTCCCGCGCCGCACCCACACCGCGCGCCCGGTGCGGGTCAGCGGGTCGTCCCACCGGTGCACCGCACCGGTCGGCCTGGCGTGCTCCACGCTGTAGTGGGCTTTGCGCAGCCGTGCCGAGATGGCTGTCGCGGTGGCCCGCACCACGGAGATCGGTGTTCCGCCGACCCGGCTGACCCGGTGGGCGTACTCATCGGGTGACAGGCCGTCCAGGGTGGCGGTGGCGAAGAGTTCGGCGGCCCGGCCGATCATGCCGATCCGCTCGTCGGGCGGGGGAGTGCTGGCCCTGTGCAGGGCCTTCATCGTGCGATCGACGAACAGGGCCGGTACGAGGCTGAGTTCGGCACTCTCCCGGCCCGCCACGTCGGACACGGCCAGGCGGTTGCGTGCACGGTACGGTCCTCGGGGCCCCAGGGCGTCGAGCGGGACCACGTCGGAACGGGGCCCGGTCATCAGTACACCCCCTCGATCACGGCCTCGTTCTCGAAGGTCGTCACCGGCGCGATGTCGGCCACGGCGTCGCCCGCGTGTCCGGTGAGCGGTTCGATCCGGGTCGCGGTGTCCCGCTCCAGGTTGTTGGGCAGGAAGAACGACTTGCTGACGTGATGCACGAGGACGCGCCCACGGTCTCCGTGGACGACCGGGCGCAGTGTCTTCGGGTCGACGACGGAGAACGTGACGTACGGGCTGTACGGGTCGAAGACACAGCCGGCGTCGTCCGGCAGCCCCGGGCGTTCGCCGGCGAAGCCGAGGATCATGGTGCTGCCGTAGTTCCCGCACAGAACGACATCGGGGAAGATCTCGGTCTTGTAGAGGTGGCGCGAGTCGGGGTCCAGTTGGGTTCCGCCCCAGCGGATCGCCCGGACCTTCTCGTTGACCAGCTCGGTCAGGTCGTCCCGCCGGGCGATGCGTTCGAGCAGCGGGGGAGTGATCGTCAGCACGCCGATGTCCTGGGTGCGCAGCACGAACGCCGCCTGGTCGACGAGGTGTTCGGCGTAGGCGTCCGCGTCGGCCCGGCGGCCCGAGGCGATCAGTTTCTTCACCCAGCGGGGGTCGAGGTCCAGGGTGAAGCCGTACCGTCCGTGGGTGGCCGCGGACCTGCGGAAGTACTCGCCGACGATGTGCGGGCCGCTGGGTACGAGGCCGAGCCAGTCGACACCCCGCTGGAAGCCGTGGGCGTCGAGGTTGAGGTTGCTCCAGTGGAGCATCCGCTCCAGCCAGTCCCGCAGCAGGACGACGCGCTTCGGTGCCCCGGTGGTGCCGCCGCTCTCGAACACCCCTATGACGTCGGGCGATTGGCCGTACCCACGCGGTATGAGGTCCTGCGCGGGTACGTCCCGCAGCTCGGCCGCCATGTTCGGGAACAGGGTGAGGTCGTCGTGGGTCCTGACGTCGGTGAGTGGATCGAACGGCAGACTCTTGGCCCGTTCCAGCCAGAACGGTGACCCCGTCTCCGGGCCGAAGTGCCACGCCATGGCGGCTCGGATCAGCTCGTCCGGCTCCGGCGTGACGTCGATGGGAAGGTCGAGGACCTCGGTTGCGGCTCGCGACACTGGGACTCCTGACTCGGTGGGTGAACGGGGCGGTTACGGAGCTACAGCTCGACGACGACGGCACCGATGTGCCGTCCTTCGATCACCTCCAGGAGGGTTCGCGGCGCGTTCTCGATGCCCTTGACGCGTACATGGGGGAAGGTGATCTCCCCGGCCCTGAGCCACGCACCGAAGCGCTCGGTCCATTCGTCCTTGTCGTCGTAGTCGTCGGAGCTGAAGCCGCGCATCTCGATCCGCTTGTGGATGAGCGGCAGCGAGTCCAGCTCGACGGGGGCCGTGGTTCCGGTGCCCTCCGGTGCCAGCTGCCCGGACAGCGCGCCGATGAGCACGAACCGGGCGCCCGGGCGCGCCGCGTCGACGGCCGCTCGCAGCTGTTCTCCGCCGACGTTGTCGAAGTAGACGTCGATGCCGTCGGGTGCCGCCTTCGCCAGCTGCTCGGCGAGCGGTCCCGCGCCGCGGACCACCACGTCGTCGTAGCCGAGTTCGGTCCGCAACCGGTCGGCCTTCTCCTGCGAACCGGCACTGGCGATGACCCGCCCGGCCCCCAGCTGCCGGGCGATGAGGCCGGCCATCGAACCGATGCCGCTGCCGCCGGCGGAGACGAACACGGTGTCTCCGGGGCGGAGTTCGACCCCGCGGGTCAGCGCCGCGTACGCCGTCCAGCCCTGCTGGAGGTGAGCGACCGGGTCCGGCAGCACCGTGCGGTCCAGCCGGGTGCACTCGGCTTCCGGTACGACGGCGTACTCACGCCAGCCGAGCCAGTGCGAGACCAGGTCGCCCGCCCCGAGGCCGCTGCCCTCCGGTGCTTCGACCACCTCGCCGATCGCCGCGCCGACGAGGGTGTCACCGGCGCCGAGCACCGGGAACGGGGTGTCCTGGGTCGCACCCGCGATGAGGATGCGCAGGGTGGCGAAGACATGGAAGAAGAGGTTGCGTACCAGAACCTCCCCCTCCCCTGGCGGTACGACGGGCGTCTCGACCACACCGAAATGCTCCGGACGGGGCAGCCCGGTCGGCTTGGTGAGGAGGCGGACTTCTCTCTGGGTGGCGGGCACTACGGCCATGCGCGCTCCTGAACAGGATGTACGTGACGGGGTCGGGCCCCGGAACGCCGGTGGCGGCCGGGGAACCCCAGCGTGAAGTGATCACGGGCGGCTGCTCCAGTGACGGCGGTGGACTGGAGCATTTCTTCCATCGGGAGCGCCCTGTTGAAGGAACCTCACACCGCGTGCCCGGCTCCCAGGCCCGGACGACGGTGCCGCGGACGCCGTACTCCCACCCGGTGGGCCTGTGGGAAATCGACTCCAGGGGTGGCACCGATGGAAGGAATCCGCCAAGTCCCCGCTCTGGCTGGAGCACCCCTTCTCCTCGCCGCCACGCTCAGTGGTGGTCGGCCACGAAGCCTCGCTCGCCGAGGCCGGGCCGGCGTGTCGACAACGGTGGAGAGGAATCCCCTGATGACTGCTGAGCGTGTGTTGTCGCCGAACCCCACGGCGTACCGATGGCGGTGGCTGGCGCTCACCGCCCTGCTGCTCGGTGAGGCGATGAACCTGTTGGACGCGACCATCGTGCAGGTCGCCGCACCGAAGATCCATGCTGATCTGGGCGGGTCGGTCTCCGACATCCAGTGGTTCACGACCGCCTACACCCTGCCGTTCGCGGTGCTGCTGATCACCGGCGGCCGGCTCGGTGACATCGCCGGGCGCAAGCGGCTGTTCGTCATCGGTGTCACCGGGTTCATGATCGCGTCCGCCGCCTGCGCCGCAGCGCCCACCGTCGGGCTCCTGATCACCTTCCGGGTGGTGCAGGGAGCCGCGGCGGCGGTGATCATTCCGCAGACCATCGGCCTGATCAAGACGATGTTCGCCGGCCCCGAGATGTCCAAGGCCCTGGGCAGCATCGGGCCGGTGATGGGTCTGGCCGCCGTGTGCGGGCCGGTGCTGGGCGGCGTACTCACCCACGCCGACCTGTTCGGCTCCTCGTGGCGCGCGGCGTTCCTGGTGAACGTCCCCGTGTCGGTCGTCGTCCTCGCGATCGCGCCCAAGCTGATGGAGAACCGTGCCCCCAAGCGGCCCGGCCTCGACGTGACCGGCACGTTGCTGGCCATGGCCGGCATCGGTCTCGTCGTCTATCCGCTGATCGGCGCCGACCTGACCGCCCTGTCGGGGTGGAGCTGGGCGGCCATCGTGGCCGGGCTGTGCCTGATGGCGGTGTTCGCGGTGCACCAGCGTCACGTGGCCGCCACCGGACGCAGCCCGCTGGTGGAGCCGAGTCTGTTCGCCCACCACGGGTTCCCGGCCGCACTGGTGACGTCGATGTCCTTCTTCGCCGTCACGAACGGTCTGATGATGGTCATTGTGCTCCAGCTCCAACTCGGTCTGGGCACAGACGTGTTGAAGGCGGGGCTGACCCTCGCGCCGTGGTCGGTGGGCCTGGCCGTCGCCTCCTGGGTGGCCGGCGCACACCTGGTCAGGCGGTACGGCCACCGCATGATGTCCCTCGGGCTGGCCGTTCTGCTGATCGGTGCGCTCGCTGCCATCGCCGCCTACCACACTGCGGACGCGCACAAGTACCCGACGTCCCTGCTGTTCGCGCTCGCGGTCGTCGGGCTCGGAGTCGGCCTGTTCAGTCCGGCGTTCTTCACCATCGCGCTCAAGCCGCTCCAGCCGCAGGAGATCGGCTCGGCCGCCGGTCTGCTGAACGCGGTCCAGCAACTGGGCGCCACGCTCGGGGTGGCGGTCCTCGGCAGTGTCTACCTCGGCAGCGCCGGTGACGGTGGCGCCCGGTCCGCCCTGCATGCCGTCCAGCTCGCCTTCTGGGTCGCTGTGGCGCTGGTGGTGGTCAGCTTCGCGGCCAGCCGGATGATGATCGACAAGAACGCTCCGGCCGACGCGGAATCCGGGCACTAGCGGAGCGATGTCCCGCAGGGTGTGTGCGGCGGCCTCCGGGCCGCCGCTTCGGCGTGCCGGCGGCTTGTGGGCCACAGGCCGTCAGATCCGTGTACGGGCAGGGGCAGGGGGGATTCTGGTGCGGGCCAGATCAGTGATGATGGGGCTCGACGCCTTGAGGTTCTGAAGGACCGGGCTGGTCTCCAGGGTGTGGATGGCGTCCAGGGAACCCAGCCGCCGGGCCAGGTAGTGGTGCAGGTCGGCGGGGTCGCGGCACAGGGCCTGAGCCACCAGGTTGGTGGGGCCCGTGGTCGCGGCGACGTAGGCCAGTTCGTCGTGGCCGGCCAGTGTCGTCGCCACGTTCTCAAGCTGCGCCGGGCTCACCGACATCCACAGCAGCGCCCTGGTGTTGGCACCGAAGTGGCCGGTGTCGACCTCGACGTCGAAGAAGATGGCGCCGCCCGCCTGCAGATCGGCGAGCCGGCGCGCCACGGTGACCGGGGACCAGCCCGTCTCCTGGGCCAGTTCCGCGTGCGTGGCCCGGCCGTCCTTCTGGAGAGCGACCAGCAACCCGGCGTCGGCTTCGGTGAGTTGGCGCGGCACGGGCACGTACGAGGTGTCGGCCGCGTCGTGCTCGCGCAGGACGCGCTGCTGCGCCTCGTCCAGCGTGTCGGCGCTGCGGCGCCAGTTCGTCGGACCGCCGAGGTAGGTGTGCAGGATGCAGTGCGCGGACACCGCGGTGATGTTGCTGGTACGCGGAATGTCGCGCAGCAGCAGGGAGTTGCCCGCGTCGGCCTCGGTCGGTGCGTGGATGATCGCGACGATCTCGGTGCCGCCGGACGTGAGTTTCACCCACGACGTGTCCCGTCGGCGGACGAGCGCGTAGGCCAGGTCCTGAGCGGAACTCGCCGCCGCGGTGAGCCGGACGAGCCACTGCGTCTGACCCGCCTGATGGGGGTCCGGAAGTCCCACGACCCGCAGGGAAGCCTCGGTGCGCAGCCTGCGGTAGCGACGGGCGACGGTCTGGGGTGAGACGTCGAGGGCGGTGGCGATCTGGCTGAAAGGTGCGCGGCCGTCGATGTGCAGCGCGTGGATCAGGGCACGGTCCAGGTCATCCAGCATGCACACATCCTTCAGTGAGGCCCTGCTCCGTGGAATAAACTTGAAGATAACGCAGAGCACGCTACCATCGCAGCCGTAAGGTCCCACAGAATTCCATCAGGTCAACCGCTCGGGCTGAGATGCACGGGCGTAGCGGGGGCATGTACGGCGAACGGGTGGGCTGTCTTCCATCCTTTTTTCGCGCCCCTTCCGCCAGGAAATAGTCAGCAATTTTTACGGATGCCCACGGTCGACGATCTACCTGCGTAGACCGTGCCTTTCCGTTGAATTGAACTCGTCTTGGGGAGGATTTTATGGTGGAGCTGAAGACACCTTCCGTCGGGGTCGGACAGACAGCGCTGTTCACCGCCTGGATGCGGCAACTGGAAAGCGAGCGTCCGGATGGGTTGTTCCGGGACCCGCTGGCCGCCGCGATGCTCTCGGCGCTGGCCGAGGACCCGGTGCTGGCCGAGGTGGCCGAGGTGATCAAGCAGACCCACAACAGTGCCGCCGGCTTCCCGACGTACTTCGCGGTGCGCACGCGGTTCCTCGACGACGAGATCCTCGCCGGGGTCGGCGCCGGGATCCGGCAGGTCGTCACGCTCGCCGCGGGGGTGGACGGCCGTACCGTACGGCTCGCCCTGCCGGCCGGGACCCGGTGGTTCGAGGTGGAGCTGCCGGAGATGACGCGGTTCAAGGACGCCCTCATCGTCCGCTCCGGACTGCCCCTGGCGTGCGAGCGTCACGGGGTGGCCGCTGACCTGCGCGAGGACTGGCAGTCCCAGCTGCGCGCCGCGGGCTTCGACCCGCGGCAGCCGACGGTCTGGCTGGTCGAGGGTCTGCTGATGTACTTGACCGGCACGGCCGGGGAGTCGCTCCTGGCCGGCCTCACCGAACTGTCCGCGCCGGGGAGCCGGCTCATGCTGGAACACCTCAAGGCGGCCATGCTCAAGGAGGAGGGCAGGCCCGTGCGTGAACGGGTCGAGGAGCAGGGTGCCAAGTGGCTCTCCGCCCGCGACGACCTGGACGAGTGGCTCGGCGGCCACGGATGGCGGGCCCGCGTGTACGCGGGGGACGACCCGCGCATCGGCCACGGGCGCACGGTCGCCCCGCTCCCGGCCTGTTGGCTGGCGGCCGCGGAACTCTGAGGGAACTCGCGGGTGTGCGGTCGGTAATTCGGAATTCCTTGTTCCGTTGCCGGTTGCTCCATTTCCCGCCACGCCGCCCCCATGTTTGGCCGAGACATGGCCTACGGTGCGGGTTTGGCCCAGTCGCCATACGGGGATATCGCCGGGTACGATCACTCGCAGTGTATTTCCCTGCGGTTCATCTCCCTGTTAATGGGAGTGGCTCGGCGACGGATCTCGGCCATATCGCATGCTGTTTGCCGAAAGTCTTTTTCCCGTGACCCGGAATGAGGGATTCACGGCCGACATGGAGCTCTTCCCGTCGGCGCAACCGGGAAATCAGCCCCGTCACCTGCCTCACGGACAGCAGAGGAATCGCATGCCTGACGACACCGCACGCCCGCATGATCCCAAGGAGCCACCCGCCCGCGGCGGCCACTGCGTGGTTCTCGGAGCCAGCATCGCCGGTCTCTTCGCCGCCAGGGTGCTGTCCGACACCTTCGACCGCGTCACCGTGGTCGACCGGGACGTCCTCCCCGAGACGGACGAGAACCGGCGCGGCGTGCCGCAAGGACGGCACGCCCACGCGATCCTGCCCGCCGGCACCCGGGGGCTCCAGGAGATGTTCCCCGGACTGCTGGAGGAGTTCGAGGCGGGCGGGGTCCCCGTCGTCCGGGAACCCACCGAGATGTACTTCGCGCCGGGCGGTCACCTCCTGTGCCAGGAGGGCCGTTACGCGGACCCCACGCCCACCTACCAGCCGACCCGGTCTCAGCTTGAGGGACAGATCCGGGCGCGGGTGAGGGAGTTGCCCGGGGTGGAGATCATCGACCGGTGCGAGGCCGCCGGGTTGCTCGGTGCGTCGGACGGATCCCGGGTCGCCGGTGTCCGGGTCGTGGAGCGCGAAGGCGGCGCGGAGCGGGAGTTGACGGCCGACCTCGTCGTCGACGCGACCGGGCGCGGCGGACGTGCCACCCGCTGGCTGGCCGACCTCGGCTACGAACCTCCGGGTGAGGACAGGATCGCCGTCGACATCAAGTACGTCAGCCGCACCCTGCGCGTCGCGCCGGGCACCCTCGGCCGCCGCAAGGTCGTGATCGTGGGAGCCACCCCGGGCCGGCCGACAGGTGCGACCTTCCTCCAGCACGAGGAGGACCGCTGGATGCTGACCCTGATCGGCTACGGCGGCCACCATCCGCCGACCGACCCCGCCGACTTCCTGGAGTTCGCCAAGCCCATCGTGCCGTCCGACGTCTTCGAGGCGCTGTGCGCCGCCGAACCTCTCGACGACCCGGTGGCCCATCGCTACCCGGCGAGCGTGCGCCGCCGCTACGAACGACTTGAGAGGTTCCCCGACGGGCTGATCGTCTTCGGCGACGCGATCTGCAGCTTCAACCCCGTCTACGGACAGGGCATGTCGGTGGCCGCGCTCCAGGCCGCCGCCCTGCGGGAGTGTCTCGGCCGAGGGCGCGACCGGCTGCCGTACCGCTTCTTCCGGGCGGCCGCCCGGAAGATCGAGGTGGCCTGGCAGATGGCCGTCGGCAGTGACCTGGCCCTTCCTCAGGTCGAGGGGGACCGGCCGCTCCCGGTGCGGCTGACCAACGCCTACTTCGAGCGGCTTCTGAACGCGGCCGAGCGGGACCCGGCACTCACCCAGGAGTTCGTCAAGGTCAGCTCCCTGCTCTCCTCGCCCCTCATCCTCCTCAACCCGCTCACCGTCGGCAGGGTCGTGCTCGGCAACCTGCGCCGCCCCGTCGGTTCGCGCTGAGACACAGAACTCCCGAAAACGCGGCCGAAAAGCACGGCGCGTCATTGAGTCCTGCCAATTTCCGGCGGACCGGATTCTCGGAGAAGCGGAAATAGTCACTCTTGACTTCCGGGATTTCGGGCCCCTAGCGTTCCACCTGTCGAGAAACGCGAAAGGAATGATTCGGAATGTCGAATTCCGTGCTCCCTGTCGATTCGGTCACCAGTGGGGAACTGATTCCCGACCGTGCGGAACTCGTCGCGCGAGCCGAAGGTCTGCGGGAACTCCTGTGGACCGAGGCTGCCGAATGCGAACGTGACCGGCGGATATCCGGCCGGGTTCTCACCGCCATGACGGAGGCCGGACTGCTGCGGCTGCAGACACCGCGGCGGCTCGGCGGCTACGCGACGGACATGCGCACCCTGCTGGAGGTCGCCACCACGCTCGGCCGGGGCTGCCCCTCCGCCGCCTGGATCGCCGGCGTCCTGAACGCCGGCAACTTCATGGCCGCCCTGTTCCCGGCCGCGGCCGGCGACGAGGTCTGGGGCGAGGCTCCGGACGCCCGGTGCGCACTGGTCCTCGGGCTGCCCTCGCCGGCCGTCGAACCGGTCGACGGCGGCATGATCGTCAGCGGCGAGTGGGCGTACGTCTCCGGCTGCCTGCACGCACAGTGGGTCAGCGCCCTGATCGCCGTCCCCACCGACGCGGGCCGGCCCGACGTGCGCTTCGCCCTGATGCCGGCCGACGAGGTCGCCATCAAGGACACCTGGTACTTCGCCGGAATGCGCGGCACCGGCAGCAACACCGTCGTGGCCGACCGGATCTTCGTACCCGACCACAGGCTGGTGCCGTACCTGCCGATCCTCAACGGCGAGACCGACGGTGTCGTCGATCCCGCGCTGCCCTACCGCAACAGCCTCACCGGCCTGTTCTCGATCGGCTTGATCGGCGCCCTGATCGGTGGTGCCGAGGCGGCCCTCGACTTCGTCCGCGAGAAGGGCCCCACCCGCCCCGTCGCCGGTTCCACCTACCGGAACCAGACGCAGTCGCCGACCTTCCAGCTCGACCTCGCCGACGCCACCTCGAAGATCGACATGGCGAAGCTGGTGGCCGCACGCATCGCGGACACCGTGGACGAACTCGCCCGGGCCGGCGTCAACGCCGACCTCACCGTCCGGGCCCGCAACCGGCTGGAGTCCACGCTGGTCGGACGGTTGTGCAGGGAGGCCGTGGACACCCTCCTCACCGCCCATGGCTCCTCCGCCTTCAACGAGTCCAACCCCCTCCAGCGGCTCTGGCGCGACATCAACGTCGGCAGCCGGCACGCCGGCTTCGGCATGGGCATCCCCGAGCAGGTCTACGGCCGTGCCCTCGTCGGCGGCGACCCGCGCGACATCAGCTTCATCGTCTGAGCCCCGCGCATCCCCCCTCATTCCTCGCCCCACCCCAGCAGAGGACACTCATGTCAGAACCTCGAATACCCACCGACCGGACCGAACTGCGCGCCCACAACCGGGCCATCGTCGAGCAGTACATGAACACCCGCGGCGAGGACCGGCTCCGGCGCCACCTGCTGTTCACCGAGGACGGTGCCGGCGGCCTGTGGACCACGGAGAGCGGCGAACCGATCGTCATCCGCGGCCGCGACCGGCTGGGCGAGCACGCCGTCTGGTCGCTCAAGTGCTTCCCCGACTGGGTCTGGACCAACGTCGAGATCTTCGACAGCCAGGACCCCGACCGCTTCTGGGTCGAATGCGACGGAGAGGGAAAGATTCTTTTTCCCGGATATCCGGACGGGTACTACCGCAACCACTTCCTGCACTCCTTCCTGTTCGAGAACGGGAAGATAAAGCAGCAGCGCGAGTTCATGAATCCCTGCCAGCAGTTCAAGGCGCTGGGAATAGAAGTTCCGCGCATCGAACGTGAAGGCATCCCCACCTGATCCATCGGCCTGCACGCACGGTATGCCATGACCCGAACATAAATCCTCTCCGCTTCACGGGGGCACTGTCGTGGGACACGCACTGACTGAAATACAGAGGTCCAAGGCGCTGCAACAGCCCGATTGGCCCGACCTCGCACAGGTCCAGCGGGTACGGGAGATCCTCAGCTCCCGCCCGCCGCTCGTCCGGATCGAGGACGTCCACACCCTCAGGTCACTGCTCGCCTCCGTCGCGGCGGGGGAGGCGCTCGTGCTCCAGTCGGGAGACTGCGCCGAGGACCCGGAGGAGTGCACGTCCGGGCACGTCCGGCGCAAGACCGCCGTGCTCGACCTGCTGGGCACCACCCTCAAGATGCTCACCGGGAAACCCGTGCTGCGCGTCGGACGGATGGCCGGCCAGTTCGCCAAGCCGCGGTCGAACGACTTCGAGCAGGTCGGCGACCTGGCGCTGCCCGTCTACCGAGGGCACATGGTCAACAGCCCGGAGCCCGACCCGGAGGGCAGGCGTCCCGACCCGCTGCGGATCCTCACCGGGTACATGGCGGCCTGCGACATCGTGGAACACCTCGGCTGGCGCGCCCCCGCCCTGCGCACCTGGCCCGGCGTCGAACCCCTGGTGTGGACGAGCCACGAGGCGCTCCTGCTGGACTACGAGGTCCCGATGATCCGCGAACTCGGCGACTCCACACGCTGGTTGGGCTCCACGCACTGGCCGTGGATCGGCGAGCGCACCCGCCAGCTGGACGGCGCCCACGTCGACCTGCTGGCCGATGTCGTCAATCCGGTCGCCTGCAAGGTCGGACCGGGCATGACCCCCGAAGAGATCACCTCACTGTGCGAGCGCCTGGACCCGCTGCGCGAACCCGGCCGCCTCACCCTGATCTCCCGGATGGGTGCCGACGCCGTCGGTGAGCGGCTGCCGCCCCTGGTGGCGGCGGTCCGCTCCGCGGGCCACCCGGTGATCTGGCTGTGCGACCCGATGCACGGCAACACCATCACCGCACCGGGCGGCCGGAAGACCCGCCTGCTGACCACCATGGCCCGCGAGGTCCACGAGTTCGGCCACGCGGTCGTGGCGGCGGGCGGTGTGGCCGGCGGACTCCACCTGGAGACCACACCGGACGACGTGACGGAGTGCGCCGCGGACGTCTCGGCGCTCGGCCGGATCGGCGACCGGCACACCACCTTCTGCGACCCCCGCCTCAACTCCCGGCAGGCCGTCTCCCTGGTCACGGCATGGGCCGACGCCCTGTGACCCGCCCCGCCGACGCGGCCACCCCGCTGCAAAGGAGCTGACCCCATGGCCGGCCTACCCGCCATCGCGCCGTACACCCTGCCCACCGCCGAACGCCTGCCCGAGAACGTCGCGGGCTGGACCCCGCATCCGGACCGCGCCGTCCTGCTCGTCCACGACATGCAGCGTTACTTCCTCCAGGCACTGCCCGACCCCCTGCGCGGCGAACTCGTCCACAACGCCGCCGCCCTGCGCAAGCGGGCCGCCGCCCTCGGCGTCCCCGTGGCGTACACCGCCCAGCCCGGCCGGATGACCGACAAGCAGCGCGGACTGCTCAAGGACTTCTGGGGTCCCGGTATGCGCACCGACCCGGCGGACCGCGAGGTGGTGCCCGAACTCGCGCCCGCCGAGGAGGACTGGGTGCTCACCAAGTGGCGCTACAGCGCCTTCTTCCGCTCCGACCTGCTCGACCGCATGCGGGCCGTGGGCCGCGACCAACTCGTGCTGTGCGGCGTGTACGCCCATGTCGGCGTCCTGGCCACCGCACTGGAGGCGTTCACCAACGACATCCAGGCCTTCCTCGCCGCCGACGCCCTCGGCGACTTCTCCGAGGCCCACCACCGGCTGGCCCTGGACTACGCGGCCCAGCGCTGCGCGGTGGTGCTGCCGTCCACGGAGGTGTTCGTATGAACACGCGACATGACCCGGGACTGCGAACCCCCGGCGATCTGCTCGGCCGCGTACTGGACCTCCAGGCGTCCGCCTTCGCCCTCCTGCACCGTCCGGAGACCGGCGTCCCGGACACGGTCGACGTCCTGGTCGGCGACGTGACACTGCCGGAGACCCTGGCCGACATCCCCCTCACCGACCCCCCGGCGCCCGGCAGTGCCCGGACCGAGCACGATGTCCTGGTCATGGCGCCGTACCGGCAGATCACCGAGCGCGGCTTCACCGCTCCCGATGACGGCGCGCCCCTCATCGCCCTGTCCGTCACCGAGCAGGACCGGGTTTCGATGCCCGAACTGCTTCTCCGGCTCCCGGACACACCGACCTCCGTGACGGCCCACGGCTTCGACATCGACGACGAGCGGTACGCCGAGACCGTACGCCGCGTCGTCGCGGACGAGATCGGCACCGGGGAGGGCGCCAACTTCGTCGTCAAGCGGACCTTCCTGGCCGAGATCGGCGACTACTCGCTCCACGACGCGCTGGTGTTCTTCCGCCGGCTGCTGCAACGGGAACAGGGCGCGTACTGGACGTTCGTCATCCACACCGGTGACCGCACGTTCGTCGGTGCCACCCCCGAACGGCACATCTCGGTGAGCGGTGGGACCGCGGTCATGAACCCGATCAGCGGCACCTATCGCTACCCGTCGGCCGGCCCCACCCTGGAAGGCGTCACCGAGTTCCTCGCCGACCGCAAGGAGACCGACGAGCTGTACATGGTCGTCGACGAGGAACTGAAGATGATGGCCCGCGTCTGCGAGGGCGGCGGCCGTGTCCTGGGCCCCTGTCTCAAGGAGATGGCGCGGCTGGCCCACACCGAGTACTTCATCGACGGACACACCGACCGGGACGTGCGCGAGATCCTGCACGAGACGCTGTTCGCGCCCACGGTCACCGGCAGCCCGCTGGAGAGCGCGGTCCGGATCATCCACAAGTACGAGCCGGAAGGCCGCGGTTACTACAGCGGTCTGGCCGCGCTGATCGGACGCGACGCGAGCGGCGAGCGTGTTCTCGACTCGGCGATCCTCATCCGCACCGCCGACATCGACCCCCGAGGCAGGGTGCGGATCGGGGTCGGCGCCACACTGGTCCGGCACTCCGACCCCCTGTCGGAGGTCGCCGAGACCCGGGCCAAGGCAGCCGGCCTTCTCAGCGCCCTGGAGAACGGACGTGCCCAGCGCTACGGCACGCATCCGGACGTCCGCGCGGCCCTGGCACAGCGCAACAGCGGCATCGCCCGGTTCTGGCTCGACGAGAACACCGGCCGACGGCCCGCGGTGACCGGGCTGGACGGACTGAGCGCCCTGATCATCGACGCCGAGGACACCTTCACCGCCATGATCGGGCTTCAACTCCGCTCCCTGGGGCTGGAAGTGACGGTCCGTCATTTCGATGATCCGTATGCCTTCGGCGACCACGACCTGGTCGTGATGGGGCCGGGACCCGGCGACCCCCGAGCGGCCGACGACCCCAAGATCCGCAGCCTGCGCTCCGCGATCGACGGCCTGTTGGCCGAGCGACGGCCTTTCGTCGCCGTGTGTCTGAGCCATCAGGTGCTCAGCCTCGGCCTCGGACTCGGTCTGGTCCGCCGGGACGTCCCGAACCAGGGAGTGCAACGCGAGATCGACCTGTTCGGCAGCCGGGAACGCGTCGGGTTCTACAACACCTTCGCCGCCCGCAGCGACGAGGACAAGCAGGACATCGCGGGGATCGGTGCCGTGGAGGTGAGCCGTGACCCGGCGACGGGAGAGGTGCACGGCCTGCGCGGCCCCGGCTTCGCCTCGATGCAGTTCCACGCCGAGTCGGTGCTCACCGTCGACGGTCCGCGCATCCTGGGCCGCACCATCCAGGAGGTGCTCGGTCGTGCGGGTTGACATCGCGTGGTGGGACCTCGACGGAACGCCGCAGACCATCGACTCGCTGCGGGAACACCTTCGGGACGGGGCGGTCGCCGCGTGGAGCGACGTACCGGGTCTGCGGCTGAAGTTCTGGATCGTCGACCGGGAGCGCAACCGGTGGGGCGCGGTGATGCTCTGGGAGGCGGACCGCCCCGACGGGCTGCCGCCCAACCGGGCCGCGCAGCTGATCGGGCGCCCGCCCACGCACCGGACGCGCTTCGACGTCGAGGCCACGGTCGAGGGCGCGCACGCGCTGCCCCGGCTCGACGGACTCGGGCCCGTGTTCACGGCGACCGCCTGAACAGTCGCACCACCGACCGGGGGACACATCACGTGCACGCATACACAGTCGTCGACGCCTTCGCCCGCACTCCCCTCGAAGGCAATCCCGTGGCGGTCTTCTTCGACGCCGCCGACCTGACCACCGGGCTGATGCAGCGCATCGCCCGCGAGATGAACCTCTCCGAGGTCACCTTCGTCCTGCCGCCCGAGCAGGGCGGAGACGCCCGCATCCGCATCTTCACCCCCGTCAACGAGCTGCCGTTCGCCGGGCATCCGCTGCTGGGCACCGCGGTGGCGCTGGGGCGCACGCTCAAGGAGGACCGGCTCCGGCTTGAGACCGCCATGGGCGTCATCCCGTTCGAACTCGCCGACGACGACGGCGTGACGACCGTACGGATGCGACAGCCCGTTCCCACCTGGGAGCCGTACGAACACCAGGAGGAACTCCTGGCGGCGCTCGGAGTCGAGGAGACCGTCGCGCCCGTGGAGATCTACCGCAACGGACCCCGGCACGTCTTCGTGGGGCTCCCGAGCGTCACGGAGCTGTCCGCTCTCCGCCCCGATCACCGGGCCCTCGGGCGGTTCCCCGACATGGCGGCCAACTGCTTCGCCGGCGCGGGTGTCCACTGGCGGACCCGTATGTTCTCGCCCGCCTACGGCGTCGTGGAGGACGCGGCGACCGGCTCGGCCGCCGGCCCGCTCGCCATCCACCTGGCCCGGCACCGGCTCGCCGCCTACGGACAGCACCTGGAGATCCTCCAGGGCGTCGAGATGGGCCGCCCGTCCCTGATGCTCGCCACCGCAGAAGGCACCGGCGAGACCGTCCGGTCGGTCGAGGTCGGCGGCCACGGTGTCGTCGCCGCCCACGGCACCCTCCACGTCTAGCGAGGAACGCGTGAACAGCAGCCGATTCGAGACCCTCACCGGCGAAGTCGACCTGGACTTCCCCGAGTACGACGATCCGCCCGCCGAGCCCATGGCCCTCGTCCGGCAATGGATCAGCGAGGCGACCGCACGCGAGGTGCGCGAACCCCGCGCTCTGGCGCTGGCGACCGCCGACAGCCAGGGACGGGCCTCCAACCGCATCGTCTCCGTCACCGACATCACGGCCCGCGGGCTGGTGTTCGCCAGCCACTCCACCAGCCAGAAGGGCCGGGAGATGGCGGCCACCGGCTGGGCGTCCGGCCTCCTCTACTGGCGCGAGACCGGCCAGCAGCTCATCTTCTCCGGCCCCGTGGCCCAGGTGAGCGACGCCGGCTCCGACGCCCTCTGGTCCGGCCGGCCGATCCCCATGCACGCGATGTCCGCGGCCTCCCGGCAGAGCGAACCCCTGCGGTCCGCGGCCGCCCTGCGCGCCGAGGCGGACCGCCTCGCGGCCCCCGCGACCCCGCTCCCGCGCCCCGCACGCTTCGTCGGATACCTGCTCAGCCCGGTCGCCGTGGAGTTCTGGTGCGCCGACTCCGACCGACTGCACCGAAGGCTGCGCTACGACCGTCACGACCGAGGGTGGCGCACATGCCGCCTCCAGCCCTGATCCGCCTGCCACCGGAGAGTGATCGCCCCATGAAAGGCACAGCAGGCACTACCGGCGCGGCCCTGACCCACGCCATGTCCAGGGTTCCCGGACCGGTGACCGTGGTCACGACCGTCGACGGCACCGGACGGCGCTGGGGTTTCACCGCGACCTCCTTCAGCTCCCTGTCCCTGGATCCGCCCCTCGTCCTGGTCTGCCTGAACAAGACCGCCAGCACCCACACGGCGTTCACGTCCGCGGACCACTTCCTCGTCAACCTCCTCGCACACGGGCAGGACCAGCTGGCACTCCGCTTCGCCCGGTCCGGCGTCGACCGGTTCGCCGAAGGCGACATCGAGGGGGACATCGTGCCCTGCGAGCTGGGCCTGCCCGGCGCGCCGGGTGCCTGTGCCCGGGTCGCCTGCGCGCTGCACGCCGTCCTGGACGGGGGCGATCACAGCATCGTCGTCGGCCGCGTCCTGGACACCCACGTGGACGACGACCGCACTCCGCTCGTCTATTACGACCGGACGTTCACCCACCCGGCCTCCGCGCTCGCCATGGCGGATCCGCTGCTGTCCCTCCACCTGGCGGACTGGTGAGGACCGGCATGGACAACGTCGTGAAGGTCACCGTCGTCTACTACTCCGCCACCGGCCATGTCGCCGACATCGCCCAGGAGATCGCCGACACGGCCGAGAAGGCCGGCGCCGAGGTCCGACTCCGCCGGGTGGCGGAACTCGCCCCCCGGGAAGTCGTCGCATCCCAGCCCGCGTGGGCCGCCACCTCGGCGGCGACCGCCGGCATCCCGCTCGCCACCGTCGAGGACATCGTCTGGGCCGACGCCGTCCTCATGGGTTCTCCGACCCGGTTCGGCAACATCGCCGCCCAGCTCAAGCAGTTCCTCGACACCCTCGGCGGTGCCTGGAGGCGTGGTGAACTGGCCGACAAGATCTACAGCGGCTTCACCTCCACGGGCAGTCCGCACGGCGGCAACGAGTCCACCCTGCTCGCCCTCATGCAGTCCTTCCACCACTTCGGCGGCATCGTCGTCGCACCCGGGTTCACCCACCCGGACAAGTTCGTCGACGGCAACCCCTACGGCACCGCCCACCACGATGCCGGCGGCACCGTCCCCGTCGGCGACGTCACCCGCAACGCGGCCCGGGTCCAGGCCGAACGGGTGGTGCGCCTCGCCAAGGCCCTCACGACCGCCGCCCTCTGACCATCCATCACCCCCCAGCAGGGCCGGAGAGCTCCTACTTCCCCCGGGGAGCTCTCCGGCCCGACACCCTCACGCCTACGCGTGCGATGTCCCACCAGCCAGCAGCCGCTGCGACCGCAGGGAGAGCCATGTCCCGCCGCCTGTTCACCTCGGAGTCCGTGACCGAGGGCCACCCCGACAAGATCGCCGACCGGATCAGCGACACCGTCCTCGACGCCCTGCTCACGGAGGATCCGCGGTCGCGGGTCGCCGTGGAGACCCTGATCACCACCGGACAGGTGCACATCGCCGGAGAAGTGGCCACCACCGCGTACGCGGACATCCCCGGCCTGGTCCGGGACGCCGTCCTCGACATCGGCTACGACGCCTCCCAGAAGGGGTTCGACGGGCGGTCGTGCGGGGTGTCCGTGTCGATCGGCGCCCAGTCCCCGGACATCGCCCAGGGCGTCGACACCGGCGGCGCGGGCGACCAGGGCCTGATGTTCGGGTACGCCTGCGACGAGACACCCGAACTGATGCCGCTGCCCATCCAGTTGGCCCACCGCCTGTCGCATCGGCTCGCGGAGGTCCGCAAGGAGGGCGTCGCCCCCTATCTGCGCCCGGACGGCAAGACCCAGGTCACCATCGAGTACCTGGGCAGCCGCGCGGCCCGCCTGGACACGGTGGTCGTCTCCGCGCAGCACGCCGCGGACATCGACCTGGACGGCCTGCTCACCCCCGACATCCGTACCCACGTCGTCGAGCACGAACTGGCCCGGCTCGCGGAGCATGGCGTCAAACTGGACACCGAGGGCTACCGTCTCCTGGTCAACCCGACCGGCCGCTTCGAGACCGGCGGCCCGATGGGCGACGCCGGCCTGACCGGCCGCAAGATCATCATCGACACCTACGGCGGCATGGCCCGCCACGGCGGCGGCGCCTTCTCCGGCAAGGACCCCTCCAAGGTGGACCGCTCCGCCGCCTACGCGATGCGCTGGGTCGCCAAGAACGTGGTCGCCGCAGGACTCGCCCGTCGCTGCGAGGTCCAGGTGGCGTACGCGATCGGAGTGGCCGAGCCCGTCGGCCTGTTCGTGGAGACCTTCGGCACCGCCGCCGTGCCGTACACGGCCATCGAGCACGCCGTCCGGCAGGTCTTCGACCTGCGCCCGGCCGCGATCATCCGCGACCTCGACCTGCGTCGCCCGATCTACGCCCGGACCGCCGCATACGGCCACTTCGGGCGCGAACTGCCCGACTTCACCTGGGAGCGCACCGACCGGGTCGACGCCCTGCGCGAAGCGGCCGGGGCCTGACATGCGGATCGCCGTCACCGGTTCCATCGCCACCGACCACCTGATGACATTCCCCGGCCGTATCGCCGACCAACTGCTCGCCGGCCACATCGATCATGTCTCGCTGTCGTTCCTGGTCGACACCCTGGAGATCCGCGACGGAGGAGTGGGCGCGAACATCGCCTACGGCCTGGCCCGACTGGGCCGCCGCCCGCTGCTGGTGGGGGCAGTGGGCGCGGACTTCGCCCCGTACGGGCAGCGGCTGTCCGCGCTCGGCGTGGACACCTCCGGGGTCCATGTCTCCCGCAGCCGCCACACCGCCCGCTTCCTGTGCACCACCGACCCCGAGGGCAACCAGATCGCCTCCTTCTACCCGGGAGCGATGACCGAGGCCGCCGACATCGACCTCGTCGGCGTCGTACGCCGTGGCGGAGGCGCCGACCTCGTCCTCATCGGTGCCGACGACCCGGCCGCGATGCTCCGTCACACCCGCGCGTGCCGCGCCCACCGCATCCCCTTCGCCGCCGACCCGTCCCAGCAACTGGCCCGGCTCGACGCCCCCCGGACCCGTGAACTCGTCGAGGGCGCCGACCACTTGTTCACCAACGAGTACGAACACGCACTGCTGCTCGCCAGGACAGGCTGGTCCCGGTCCGACGTCCTGCGCCGGGTCGGCGTATGGGTCACCACCCTCGGAGAGAAGGGCAGCCGCGTCGAACGCGCGGACGAACCCACACTGGACATCCCCGCCGTTCCGGCCCCCGGGGCGCCCGACCCGACGGGCGCGGGCGACGCCTTCCGCGCCGGATACCTGGCAGCCATGGCCGCGGGCGAGGACACCACCCGATGCGCGCAGTCGGGCTCGGCCCTGGCCGCCCAGGCGCTGTCCCGCACGGGCACCCAGACCTACACCACGTCCGCCGCACAGCTGCGAGCCCTGACGACCGCGGCATACGGACCGGCCACCCGGTCAGGAGGCGACACGGCATGACGACTCCCGCCCCGCCGGCCGAGCGGATCCGCAGGGGACCGGCCGAACTGATCACGGCAGGCCACCGCTCGTACTCGTTTGAGTTCTTCCCGCCCAGGACAGGCAAAGGGCAACGCGCGCTGTGGGACGCGCTGCGCCGCGTCGAGACCCTCGACCCGTCCTTCGTGTCGGTGACGTACGGCGCCGGCGGCACCTCCCGAGAACGCACCACGGCGCTCACCCGGCGGATCGCCGAGGACACCACGCTGCGCCCGGTGGCCCATCTCACCGCGGTCCAGCACTCCACCGCCGAACTGCGCGCGATCATCGGCCGCTACGCCGACGCCGGTATCCGCGACGTCCTCGCCCTGCGCGGAGACCCGCCCGGCGACCCCCGGGGCCCGTGGATCCCGCACCCCCACGGCCTGCGGCACGCTGCCGAACTCGTCGAACTCATCCGTCGGTGCGGCACGTTCAGCATCGGCGTCGCGGCCTTCCCGGAACGCCACCCCCGCTCACCGGACTGGGACACCGACATCCGCCATCTCGTGGCCAAGTGCCGGGCCGGCGCCGACTACGCCATCACCCAGATGTTCTTCCGCGCCGAGGACTACCTCCGGCTGCGCGACCGGCTGGCCCGCGCCGGATGCGACACCCCGGTCATCCCGGGCATCATGCCCGCCACCCGCTACGAACAGATCGCACGGTTCGCCCGCCTCAGCGACGCGACCTTCCCCGACGACCTCGCGCTGCACCTGCGGACCGCGCAGTACGACCCCCGAGAGTCCCACCGCATCGGCGTCGACCACGCCACCGAACTCGCCCAGCGGCTGCTCGACGAGGGCGCCCCCGGACTGCACTACATCACCCTCAACCAGTCGTCCGCCGCCATGGACATCCACCGCGGACTGCGTCTGCCCACCCCACGCCGCGACCCGGAGGTGGTCACATGATCACGGACACCACCCGCGGCACGACGCCCCTCGTCGCCAGAATCCCCGGCTCCAAGAGCCTGACCAACCGGCTCCTGCTCCTCGCGGCGGCGGCCGAGGGCACGAGCCGGATCCACGCCCCGCTGGTCGGTGAGGACACGCTCGCCTTTCGCGGCGCGCTCAGGGAATGCGGTATCCCCGTGCGGGTCGGTCCTCTGGACGAGTCCTGGGAGGTGACGGGAGCGGGCCGGGGCCCGACCGGACGGGCCCGCCTGTGGTGCGCGGACGCCGGGACGACCGCCCGCTTCCTGCCGCCTTTCGCCGCCGCCGGCCACGGAACCTTCCTCTTCGACGGCTCCTCCCAACTGCGGGCCCGCCCCCAGGAACCCCTGCTGGAGGCGCTGCGCGGACTGGGAGCCGACATCGAGGCAGGTCCGGGCAACGGCCTGCCCCTGCTCGTCCGCGCCGAAGGACTGGCCGGCGGGACCATCACGGTGGAGTCGTCGCCGAGCAGCCAGTACCTCAGCGGTCTGCTCATGGCGGCGCCCCTGATGCACACGGGACTGCGGGTCCGCGCCCCCGGCCTGGTCAGCCGCCCCTACGTCGACATGACGTTGGCGCTGATGCGACGTTACGGCGCCCGCGTCACCGAGGGTGAGGACGGCGATCTGCGGGTCGAGCCGGGGCCGTACACGGCCACCGACACGGTCGTCGAACCGGATGCCTCCACGGCCTCGTACGCCTTCGCCGCCGCGGCCGTGACGGGACGCACCGTCACCGTGCCGAGCCTCGGCGCGGGCTGTCTTCAAGGCGACCTCCGTTTCGTGGAGATCCTCGCGAAGGCGGGCGCCGAGGTGCGCGTGGACGACACGGCGACAACGGTCACCGGAACCGGTCGACTGCGCGGAGGCTTCGCCGTCGACATGGGCGATGTGTCGGACACCTTCATGACCCTCGCCGCGATCGCCCCGCTGGCCGACGCTCCGATCACGGTCCTCGGCATCGGACACACACGCCGGAAGGAGTCCGACCGCATCGCCGCCGTCGCGCAGAACCTTCGGGCCTGTGGAATCGAGACCGCCGAGGGCAGCGACTGGATCACCGTGTACCCCGGCGCACCACGTTCCGCGCGCGTCTCCTGCCGCCACGACCATCGCATCGCGATGGCCTTCTCGGTGCTGGGTCTCACCACCCCGGAGGCGCTGACCCTGGACGACCCGCACTGCGTGGCGAAGACGTTTCCAGCGTTCCACAGCGAGCTGCGGCGGCTCTTTCCCTGGTACGAACTGCCCGTCGGCGCGGACGAGTTGATCGAGGAGCACCGTTGAGCAGGTTGCGCTGGCTGACCGCGGGGGAGTCCCACGGTCCCGCACTCGTGGCGACGCTGGAGGGTCTTCCCGCCGGTGTGCCGGTCACCACGGAGATGGTGGCGGATCACCTGGCCCGGCGCCGGCTTGGTTATGGGCGGGGTGCGCGCATGAAGTTCGAGCGCGACGAGGTCACCTTCCTCGGCGGTGTCCGCCACGGTCTGACGCTCGGTTCGCCGGTCGCGGTCATGGTGGGGAACACGGAGTGGCCCAAGTGGGAGCAGGTGATGGCGGCCGACCCGGTCGACCCCGAGATCCTCGCCGGCCTCGCGCGTAATGCTCCGCTGACCCGGCCGCGTCCCGGTCATGCTGATCTTGCCGGTATGCAGAAGTACGGGTTCGACGAGGCGCGTCCGATTCTGGAGCGTGCTTCCGCGCGGGAGACCGCGGCGCGGGTTGCGCTGGGTGCGGTGGCGCGGTCGTATCTCAAGGAGACGGCGGGGATCGAGATCGTCTCGCATGTCGTGGAGCTGGCCTCCGCCAGGGCCCCGCAGGGCGTGTACCCCACCCCGGCCGACGTCGAGAAGCTGGACGCCGACCCCGTGCGCTGCCTCGACGCGGACGCGTCGAAGGCGATGGTCGCGGAGATCGACCAGGCCCACAAGGACGGCGACACCCTGGGTGGGGTCGTCGAGATCCTGGCCTACGGCGTTCCCGTCGGCCTGGGCTCGCACGTCCACTGGGACCGCAGGCTGGACGCCCGGCTGGCCGGTGCCCTGATGGGCATCCAGGCCATCAAGGGTGTGGAGGTCGGTGACGGGTTCGAGCTGGCCCGGGTGCCGGGTTCGCTGGCGCACGACGAGATCGTGAATACCGGTGAGGGGATCCGGCGGGTCTCGGGTCGTTCCGGTGGTACCGAGGGCGGCCTGTCGACGGGGGAGTTGCTGCGGGTGCGGGCCGGGATGAAGCCGATCGCGACGGTGCCGCGGGCTCTGCAGACGGTGGATGTGGTGACCGGT